>DATAYX010000114.1:0-11924 GCA_036272355.1 Acidimicrobiales bacterium | reverse complement strand
GGACGTGGTCAAGGGCCTCGACATGGAGATCCCGAGCTCGTCGGTCGTCTCGCGCCAGACCTATGACGCCGCAACGCTGTCCGGAGCGCTGTCGAACCAGATGGCAGCGCTGAAGGCCGCGGGCGCGGAAGTGGTCGTGCTCGCCACCATCCCTGCTGCCACCGCGCTGGCGATGTTGCCGGCCGCGGTCATCGGCTACTCGCCGCAGTACGTCGTCGACTCCGTGGGTGCGGACGCTCCGACGGTCGGACCGCTGCTCCAGTCCTTCGCCCAGAAGGGCGGCGCCTCGGCGGCGCAGGTGGCAGCGGCGGGCGGCCTGCTCAACGGCGTCATCACGACGGCGTACTTCGCACCGGAGTCAGAGACGTCCAACTCGTGGGTGCAGACGGAGAAGAAGATCCTCCAGCAGTACGCGCCGTCGCTGTACGCCAAGTCCGGTCTCGACGGCAACACGCAGTACGGCGTCGCGCTCGCCTACACCTTCGTGCAGGCGCTGCAGAAGGCCGGCAAGAACCTGACGCGGGACAGCCTGATGAGCGCGATCAACAGCCAGGGGCACAGCTTCGTCACACCGGGTTTCGTGCCGCTCTCCTACTCGAGCTCGGTGCACTTCGGCTTCGAGGGCGAGCAGGTCGTGCAATTGAAGAGCTCGGCGCCACCGGCCGTGACGCCGACGGGCAGCTGGATCGGCGGGGTGCCCGTGGGACCGGTCGAGACGACGAGCCCCGGCTCAGGCCCGATCAAGAAGTACACCGGCCCGACCTCGACACCGCCAAAGAGCCTCTCGTCGACGGCCTGAGGTTCTCGGTCTGACCGGCGGCGGGGGTGACCCCGTCGCCGGTCGCGGCCGGACTCAGCGCAGGCCGCCCAGCCAGGAGGCCACGGCCTCGGCGGCGTCCGCTTCGCTCTTGCGCAGCGAGTGGTCACCGTCCACGAAGACGCGCGTCACTTCGCCGGGGATCGCCACCGTCTCTCGTTCGAGCTCCTGCGGAGTGGCGAACGCGTCACGCCGGCCCGAGACGAAGAGGCACGGGACCTCGAGCGCGGGGAAATGCTCGATGCGCAGCCGGTCCGGCTTCCCGGGGGGATGGAGGGGGTAGCTCACGAGCACGAGTGCGGCGGCCCCCAGGCCGTCGGCAACCGCCATCGAGCACATGCGCCCGCCGAAGGAACGCCCGCCCACCGCGATCTCGCCGAGCGGGACACCGAGCCGCTCCGCCAATGCGGTCGCGGCGGCGCGCACGGTCTCGATGCACACCGCGGGCGGATCGGTCCGTCGCTTGCCCGCAGCCTGCCCGGGGAACTCGACGCGCTCGACTGCGATCCCGAGCGGCGCTACCGCTGTCTCGATGGCGACCAGGCCGGAATGGTCCCGTCCGGCACTCGCCCCGGGGGTGAGGACGAGTCCTGCGACGCGGGGGCGGCGGGGCACCGGATCAGTCTGGCCCATCGCCCAGCCGGTGCGAGAGTGTCCGGGTGCCGCCCGCTGCCAGCCCGACGGATTGGCAGGGCCGCCTGGCGCGGGCGATCGGGCCGCTCGGCGCCGTGCGGACGCTGAGCGCGAACGCCTGGGCGGTCGAGGCCGGCGCACGGACGTTCGTGGCCAAGACCGGGCCGGGTGCCCGCGACGAGGCGGAGGGGCTGCGCCGGTTGCGCGCCGTCACCTTCGCCCCTCCGGTGCCCGAGGTCGTATTTGCCGACGACGACCTCGTCGTCACCGCGGCGGTCGAGCAGGCGCCGCGTACGCCGGCGCACGAGGAGTCACTCGGCCGTGCCCTGGCCGCGTTGCACGCGCCGCGCCTCGAGCGATGGGGTGGCGGCTCCGCCTGGATCGGCAACTGCCGGGTGGATGCCTCGACGTGGCCCAACGGTGCCGCGTTCTACGGCGCCCGCCTCGATTCGCTCGCGGCGCGCTGCGGATTGGAAGAGGCAATCGGCCGGATCGTCACCCGGCTCCCCGAACTGCTCCCCGCCGGCGGCCCGGCCCTGCTGCACGGCGACCTCTGGTGGGGCAACGTGCTGTTCGGCGCGGACGGCCGGGCGTGGCTGATCGATCCGTCGGTGCACGGGGGCCACCCCGAGGAGGACCTCGCCATGCTCGGCCTCTTCGGCACGGTGCCGGACCGCCTGCTCGCGGCCTACCAGGAAGTGAGTCCTCTCCAGGAAGGATGGCAAGAACGGGAGGCGTTGTTCCAGCTCTATCCCCTGCTCGTGCACGCCGTCCTCTTCGGTGGGGGCTACCGGTCCCAGTCCGAGGCAGTGGCGCACCGGTACGCCTGACGGTCGGTTGGCGACACCCGGCACGGCGCACCACGATCTAATGGCGCCCATGACGTCCCCGATCGAGTTCTGGCTCTACCTGCCCCAGATGCGCCTCTCCATGCACGACATCGTCCAACGCGCCCAGACCGCCGAGATGGCGGGCTTCGCCGGCATCGCCGGGATGGACCATCTGGCCCCGCCCGGCGCCGAGTCGTCCCCCATGTTCGAAGCCATGACGACCAACACGTGGATCGCCGCACATACGCAGCGGCTGGGGGTCGGTTCTCTCGTCCTGTGCGACTCCTTCCGTCACCCCGCGGTGCTCGCCCGCGAGGCGGCCACGATCGACCACGCGTCGGGTGGACGCTTCGAGCTCGGCATCGGCTGGGGCTCGGTTACCCGCGAGTTCGAGGCGTACGGCATCGGCTCGACCGAGCCCAAGTTCCGCGTCGGCCGGCTCAAGGAGTCGCTCGAGATCATGACGGCGTTGTGGCGCGGCGAGACCCTCGACTACGAGGGCGAGCACTTCACCCTCAAAGGCGCCCAGCAGCAACCCGTGCCGGTCGGCAAGATCCCGATCCTCGTCGGTGGAGGTGGCCGCAAGACCATGGAGCTCGTCGCCGCGTACGCCGACTGGTGGAACGTCCACATCAGCATCCTCGACCGCTTCGACGAGATGCGCGAGCGCGCCGGGGACGCCCGGTGCTCGCTCCAGGTGCAGATCGCGTTCGTCCATCCGCACAGCGACCGCGACGAAGTCGACGCCACGGCGCGCCGCCGGTTCTGGGGCAATCACGCGCTCGGGACCGCGCCCGAGCTCGTCGACTACTTCGGCACGCTGGCCGAGCGGGGCGTCGAGCGCGTCTACGCCTGGTTCACCGACTTCGCACCGGGGGAGACGTTGCGCGAGTTCGGCCAGAACGTGATCGCCCCGCTGCGGGGCGCCGGGTGACCGCGGAGCTCAGGCCGCAGGGGTGAACTCCAGATGCAGCCGGGTGAGACCCCGCAAGATGTACGTCGGCACGTATTCGTAGCGGCGCGCCCCTTCCGGGCCGTGGACCGCCTCGGAGATCCGGATGTCCTCCATGCGCTCGAGCAACTTGGCGATGCTGATGCGCGTCTCCGCCCGTGCCAGCGGCCCACCGGGGCAGGCGTGCGGCCCGCGGCCGAACGCCAGGTGCTCCTTGGCATTCGAACGGTCCATACGGAACTCGTTGGGCTCGTCGAAGCGCCGCGGATCGCGGCCGGCCGCGCCGTTGAGCACCATGACCGTCGTGCCGGCGGCGATGTCCACGCCACCCACAGTGGCGGCGGTGCGAGACAGACGGAAGTCGCCCTTGACCGGGCTCTCGAAGCGCAGGCACTCCTCCACGAACCCGGGGATGAGTTCGGGGTCGTCGCGCAGACGCTGCTGGATGTCCGCGCGTTCGCCGATGGTCTGCAGTGCCGTGCCGAGCAGTCGCACGGTCGTCTCCTGGCCGGCCGAGAAGAGGTTGGCGGCCACCCGGACGACATCGATCACCTCGGGCATCGAGCCATCGGGAAAGGTCGCCGTCGCGAGTCCGGTGAGCACGTCCTGGCGCGGTTCGCGCCGGCGATCCTCGACGTAGGTGCTGAGCCGGTCGTAGAGGAACTCGAGCGGCGAGTGGGTGAGCGAACCCTTGCCGGTGCTCCCGAGGCCCTGCGTGTCCGTGCGGTGGCCGCCCTGGAGCTCGTTGCGGAACCATGCTTGGTCCTCTTCGGGCACGCCGAGCAGGTCTGCGATGACGTAGAGAGTGAAGGGGCCGGCGAAGTCGCGGACGAACTCGCACTCACCTCGCTCGATGAACTCGTCGATCTGGCGATCGGCGTGCCGCCACATGAAGTCCTCGTTCTCGCGCAAGCGCTTGGGCGTGATCAGCCGCATCAGGAGGCCGCGGGTCGCCTTGTGCTCCGGATCGTCCATGACCGTGATCTGGTCGCTGAAGGGAAGCTCGTGGCGGTGCTGGTCGATCAGGTCACTGACGTCGTCGCCCTCGAGCGGCACAGGGAAGCCCGGGAACGGCCCGGTGACGGCATTGCACGACGAGAAAGTGGTGGTGTTCGTGTAGACGGACACGGCCTCCTCGTACCCGGTCACCATGACGACGTCGTGGTTCGCCTCCCGTTGGACCGGGCACTTCTGGCGCAGGTGGTCGAAGTAGGGGTACGGATCGACGACCAGTTCGTGGCCCCGGAAGAAATCGATGTCGTCGAACTCCCCCATCAAGCGCTCCTTCACGCGTGCCGGCGCCCGTCTGGCGCGGGTGAGAATGTCATTCTCGGTTCGGAGAGTACCACTTTGTACCGTTCGTTCCGCGTGGTCGTCCGTGACCGATCTCGGGCCCGGGGCTCAACGGAGAGACCAACCGCGTGCCCCGCGGCGTAGCCGGCGCGACCCGCTGTGGGCGACCCCGCTGGCCCGGCCCGGGGTCCCCGTGCGGGTCGACATCAGCTTGAAGGACGCCGGTGCCCGGAGGCCGAAAGCGCCTCGGGACCGATGGCGGCCCTGGCCGCCGGGGTGACCCGGGCTGGGCAGTCTGAACCGCTCTGACCTGGCGTTTCCCCCGAACTGTACCGGATGCCCCAAAAAACCCGTCGCGATTGATCTGGCGTCGAAAGGTCCCGAGCGAAAACACGTTGCCATCGGGGGAGAACGAGCGTTCGGTACACCAAGCTTGCTCTCCGGGTGGGCGTGGTGCGGGAGGCAAGGCCGTGCAGCACGAAATCTGCGGACGGGGTGCATGAGCGTCGGGACCCTCGTGCTGGGCCTGCTCAACGGCCTCACCATCGGCCTGCTCGCGGTCGGATTGGTGCTGGTCTACAAGTCCAACCGGTTCCTCAACCTTGCACAGGGCCAGATGGGGACGCTGTCGGCGCTCCTCCTCGCCAAGTGGGTGCTCGACTGGGGTTGGGGCTGGTGGGCCGCTTTCCTCGCGGCCATCGCAGTCGGAATCACCACTGGATTCGTCATCGAACGATTCCTGGTGGCGCCGGTTCGACGGCGGTCGAAGTCGCCGATCCGTCTGCTCCTGGTCTCACTGGCGGCGTCGCAGGTGCTCCTCGCCTTAACGTACTTCCCCGCCCTCAATCCCGGTGCGGGGAGATCTTCGGTCTACCCACAACCCTTTGGCTCCCATCTGCAACTCGGCGGGGTGCAGCTCACGGGCATGTGGATCCTGACCGCAGTGCTGGTGCCGCTGCTGGTGATCGGGCTGGCGATCTTCATGCGGTACTCGGTGGTCGGCAAGCAGATCCGGGCGGCAGCCAACAACCCCGACGCAGCCCGCCTGAGTGGGATCTCCGTCAGCCGGGTCAGCGTCATCTCCTGGGCTCTGGCCGGAGGGCTCTCGGCGATCGCCGCCGTCCTGGTGGCGCCGACTGAAGCGAATTTCAACGTTGCGGCGCTGGGCCCGTATCTCCTCATGGTGACATTGGGGGCGGCGGCGCTCGGTGCATTCGTCAGCCTCCCGGCTGCACTGGGAGGCGGCGTGGTCCTGGGCCTGATCAGCCAGATCGTCGGGGCGACTATGTCGAACGGAACCGACGGCGAGCTCGCAGTGTTCGCAGCCGTGATGCTGATCGTCTTGGTCCGGGGGCGTGCCATCGGTCAGGCGTTCACCGTCGCCGGCGCCGCCGTTGAGGACCGACCCCTGCTGCGGATCCCGCGCAGTCTCGTCTCGTCGAGTCTGGTTCGCCACCAACGGGCTGGCTTGGCCGCGGCCGGTCTGGCCCTGGCCGCCATCTGGCCGCTGCTCCCCTATTTCCATACCTCGGCGAATCAGTTCAGCCTTTCGCTCATCCTCATCTACGCGATCGTCGGCGTGGGCCTGACGATCTTGCTCGGTTGGGGCGGTCAGGTCAGTCTCGGACAGTTCGCATTGGTCGGTTTCGGCGCGTATCTCACCGCGCGCTGGGTCGGGCATGGGTGGTCGCTCCCAGCGCTTCTCGTCGTCGTGGGCGCGACGTGCGCACTCGTCCTCGTCATCGTCGGCCTCCCCGCGTTGCGCGTTCCCGGCCTGACATTGGCGGTCACCACACTCGGGTTCGCCGTCATTAGTGACGACTTCTTGTTCCACCAATCGTTCTTCGGTTCGTCACAGCCCTTCGGGGAGACACTGCAATCGCCACCCTGGGGCCCGCAGCTCGGGACGCCGCATTCCGCGCTGGCCGTCTATTACCTTGCGCTCGTCGTCTTGATCTGCGCCCTGGGAGCGGGTGCGGCCTTACGGCGATCGGTTCCAGGCCGGTCGATTGTCGCGGTACGTGACAACGAGCGCGCCAGCGCGGCCTTCGGGCTCAACCCGGCCTCGGTCAAACTAGCCACTCTCGCTGTGTCCGGGTTCTTTGCCGGAACTGCCGGTGTCCTATGGGCGGACGCCTGGAAGACTGTCGCACCGACACAGTTCCCCGCGGACCTGTCGCTCGGGCTCATCGCCATCCCAGTGATCGGCGGCCTGGGATCGCTGGGTGGCGCGGCCGTGGCTGCCGCCCTCCTTTACGGCCTGGCGTTCTTTGTCGGCCCCTCGGTCTCGGGCGTGTTCGGCAACTTCGGCCAAAGCCTCGCGTTCAGTCTCCTTCTCGCCGGTGTGGGCCAGCTCCTCGTGCTGCTCCAGATGCCCTCGGGCTTGGCCGGCGTGGGGCAGAGGTTGTGGCAGCGGATCCTGGACCGGCGGGCGGGGCGGCCCGTCGCCGACGTCTCCCTCCCCGGACCTCGCGGACCTGAGACCACCACCGCTCCCACGCCGCTCCCCGCGGTGGCACGGCGCCCAGACGCGGACGCGCCAGAGCCCCTCGAGCACGGCGCCACGCCCTCCGTCGTACTCGAGGTCACAGGCGTCCACGTCCACTTCGGTGGAGTGGTGGCCCTGGACCAACCGGACATCTGCGTCCGGGCCGGCGAGATGGTCGGGCTCATCGGGACTAACGGGGCAGGCAAGACCACACTCTTGAACGTCATCTCCGGAGTGCTGCGACCCGACCGGGGGTCGGTGAAGGTCTTCGACCAAGAGGTGGCCGACCTGGCTCCCGACTTTCGCGCCGCCTACGGCGTGGCCCGCAGCTTCCAGGACGCCACTTTGTTCCCGGGACTGACCGTGACCGAGACCATCCAGGTGGCGCTCGGACGGCGCAACCGGGTCGGGACGGTGTCCGCCATGCTCGGCGCGCCCTGGGTTCGCATCACCGAACGACAGGTGCGCCGAGAGGCCCGGCAGCTTGCGGAGCGGTTCGGTCTCGGTCCTTGGGCCGACGTGCAGACCTCGCAACTCTCCACCGGGACCCGGCGCATCTGTGACTTGGCGGCGCAGGTGGCGACACGACCGAAGCTGCTCCTTCTCGACGAACCCACCGCCGGGGTGGCGCAGCGTGAAGCCGAGGCGTTTGGGCCGCTCGTATCGGACATCCGAGACGAGTTGGACTGCGCCATCTTGATGGTGGAGCACGACATGCCGCTGCTCATGAGCCTGTGTAACCGCATGTACGCACTCGAGGCGGGGGCCGTGATCGCAGAGGGCACACCAGAGGAGATCCGCCACGACCTCCGCGTGGTGTCCAGCTATCTCGGGACCGACGAGACGGCCATTTCCCGTTCCGGCGCCCGTTCGGGCCGGGTCGACACGGTGGGCGCGACGGCCCGGGGGTCCTGACGATGCAGAAACGTCTCAGCCCGAATGGAGAGCACAGCGAGTGGTGGAGGACGCGCCGATGACATCGTTCCAAGTTTTCCGCCGGTGGTTCCGCCGCGCCCCGGTGTTCCAGAAGATCAGCACCGTCGTGGCGGCCGCGCTGGCGCTCTCCGCCCTAATGTGGGCGGTGGTCCCCGGCAGCGTCCCGACGAACAGCTTCGGCCTGGGCCTGGGCACGAGCGGGGCGGTGGGGCGTTCTGCGCCAGGTGCTGGGAGCACCGGCACGACATCGAGCACGACGTCGACGACCATCGCCGGCTCCGCAGCGGCCGGCGCGTCTGCCGCCGCCGGCGGGGCGCACTCCGTAGGGGCCGGGAGCAGTCCTGCCGCCACGAGCGCCAGCCATTCCGGATGCCAGTCCCCGCCGGGCAGCGCACCGGGCGTCTCGGCCACACAGATCAACATCGCGGTGTTGCTCGTGAACATCGCGGGACCGGCGGCCAACAGCGTGTTCGGAATTCCGCCGCCCGCCCAGCAACAAGCCGCATTCCAGGCGGTGATCAACAACATCAACGCGAGCGGCGGCGTGGCGTGCCGGAAGGTGGTGCCGCAGTTCTACACCGAGAATCCGGTCGATCAGACGGGCCTGCAGCAGGCGTGCCTCACCATCACGCAGTCCAACGTCTTCGCCGTACTCGACCCTGGTGCCTATGCCAACTATGCGGCCGGGATCGATTGCTACGCGCAAAACCACATGCCCTACATCGAGGGGTACCAGCTCGACGGCACGCAGATCGCGCACGACTATCCGTTCGTCTTCGCGATCGGCAACCTGACCGTGACCTATCGGGACTCCGTCTTTGCGCTGCAGAAGCTGGGCTTCTTCAGTCCGGCGAACGGCTTCAAGAAGCTCGGGCTCATCTACCGTGACTGCTATCCCGACCTCGTGAGCGGCGAGCTCTCGTGGCTGAGCCAGGCGGGCGTCACGTCGGCTGACATCTCCAGCTACAACATGGGCTGTCCCCAGGCGTTTGCGAACCCGGGTGATCTGGAAAACGCCATTATCCAGTTCAAGCAAGCCGGAGTCACCAACATGACGGAGGTCGACGAGCTCGGCGACATGGCCAACTTCACCACGATCGCCCAGCAACAGGGGCTCTCGCCCAAGTGGGGATTGGCCGACGATGCGTTGTTCGAGATCAACGGCGGCACCGAGGCACCCAACCCCCAGAACCTCAACGGCGCCATCGGCATCGCCGCCAACCGCGACGGCGAGAACAACACGCCGTCGCTCTCCTCAAGTCCGACCGCGGGGACCGCGAAGTGCAACGCGATCCTGCAGACCGTCGGCTACTCGGTCTATGGGGCGGCCGCCATCGGCAACGCCTGCGATCAGATGTGGATGTTCCAGGCGGCGGTGGACGACGCTCCGCAGATATCCCAAGAGGCGCTTGCGGCCGGACTCCAGAAGGCGGGATCGATCGACTTCTCGTTCCCCCAGGGCCCGACGAACTTCACGGCCACCGGGACGACCTACGGGGGCCAGTTCTGGCGGCAGGACCAGTACACCACGGCATGCAACTGCTGGCAGGTCGTCAACCCCAATTGGTCGCCGAGCTACTGATGCCCGTCTTCGACGACACGAAGGTCGACCTCGGCGCGGACCGCGCGTCGGCCGGGGACGTCCTTCTCCGCGTGGAGGATCTCGACTTCTCCTACGGCCAGCTCCAGGTCCTCTTCGGTATCTCGATGGATGTGCGCCAGGGGGAATCCCTGGCGGTGTTGGGAACCAACGGCGCCGGCAAGTCCACGTTGCTGCGCGTCATCGCCGGCCTGGAACGACCCAGCCGGGGATCAATCGTCTTCGCGGACAGGGACATCGTCGGCACGTCCGCCGAGTCCCTCAGCAAGCAGGGTCTGGTGCTCATCCCCGGCGGGCGGGCCATCTTCACCGATATGACGGTCGAGGAGAACCTCGAGATGCAAGGCCTTCCGCTCCGCCGGCAGCGAGCGGTCTATTTGGAGCGAAGAGAACGAGCTCTCACCACGTTCCCCGCGCTGGCGCGGTCGCTCAGGCGGCAGGCCGGACGCCTGTCGGGTGGCGAGCAGCAGCAGCTGGCGGTGGCCAAGGCGCTGCTGCTCGAACCGCAGCTCCTGTGCGTCGACGAGCTCTCGCTCGGGCTGGCTCCGGTGGTCGTCGGGGAGTTGCTCGAGATCGTGCACCAGCTCAACCAGAACGGCATCACAACCGTCCTGGTGGAACAGAGCCTCAACATCGCCTGCAGGCTCTGTGATCGGGCGGTCTTCATCGAAAAGGGCGAGGTGCGCTTCGAAGGCCCCACAGCGGAACTCTTGGAGCGCAACGACATCGCGAGGGCGGTCTTCTTCGGAGACGGTGACCCATGAGGCGCCGCGGCGGGACCCTGTTGTTCGCGACCACACTGTCGGCGTACGCCGCGGTGGCGGGGTGGGGGATGCATCCGGCGGGCGCGGCGGCACCCGACCAGCAGGGATGGTGGACGGCCCTCAACCCGGGCAGCCTCCCCCAGCTGGGACAACCCGTTCCGGCGCCGACCCAACCCGGCGTCCCCGCCAAGGGACTGCTCATCGAAGGGCCGGGGGGCCCAGCCGCGGGAGGGACCGCCTCCAGGGCTCCGGCCGGGGGGAAGTCGAGCGCTCCCCTCGCCTACGCCGGGCTCGTCTATGACCTCCCCACCGGGGCGACGGCGACCACCCTCACGCTCACAGTGGCGGCGAACTCTGCCTCGACGCCGATGGCAAAGCTCGAGCTGTGCCCTTTGGTCAAGCCGGACCTAAACCCCGAGCAGGGAGGTCCCAGCGCGGACGCACCTCCCTACGACTGCACCCACAACGTCAGTGCCGGGCCGAATTCGGTGGGAAAGACCTACCAGTTCCAGGTGTCGAACCTCGTCACGAACGGATCCCTGGGCGTGGCCATCCTTCCGAGCAGCCCGACGGATCGGGTGGTCCTCGACCAACCAGACGACCAGTCGCTGGCCGAGCAGGCAGCGGCCGCCGGCTCAGGGGCCCAGGCGCCGAGTTCCTCATCGGGGACAACGCCGGACTCGCCCGCGGGGACGTCGATCCCCGAGGCCCTGCCGACGGTCGGGATCTCGCCCTACCTTGGCCCGTCGGGTCCGGCTCCAACGGTCGGGAGCCCGACGGCACCCGCGGCCCCGGCACCGGGCGCGACGCCACCCCGGTCCGCCGGCGCCATCCCGGTGCTCGGATCGCTCGCCGGCGACAGCGCGTCGCCACTGACCGTGGCGCTCGTCATGGCGGGCTTGTTGGGTGGCGCCGCCATATGGTTCATGGCGGGCAGGAGGCGGTCTGCCGAAGATGAGGTCGCTGAGGTCGCAATCACCCACTGACGGCACCTGACGCTGGTCGAAGGGAGCGAACCCGCTGGTCACGGGGGTGTGCGGGTCTTGCCGCAACCTCTAACATCATGATCCGCAGCATGCACGGGAGGATGTCGACATGCGGACGGTTGTCGTCGGGGCGTCGAGCGGGTTGGGGCGCTGCATCGGGGTGGGCCTCACCAAGCGGGGGGCGCAGACGGCGCTGTTGGCGCGCCGCCTCGATCGGCTCGAGGCGGCTGCGAAGGAGGCCGGCCCGGGGACGGTGGCGATCGCGTGTGACGTCACCGACACCGCGTCGTGCCGCTCGGCCATCGACGAGGCCGCCGAGAAGCTCGGCGGGATCGACGCGCTGATCTACACGCCGGCCATCGGCCCGCTCGCCGCACTGGCCGACATGGACGCCGAGACCTGGCGGCAGGTCTTCGACACCAACGTCGTCGGTGCCGCGCTCGTGACCCAGGCCGCGCTCCCCCATCTCAGCGCGACCAACGGCGTCGCCCTCTATCTCTCCTCGGTGAGCGCGTCGCTCACGCCGCCGTGGCCTGGCCTCGGCGCGTACGCCGTGAGCAAGGCGGCGCTCGACAAGCTCGTCGAGGCCTTCCGGGCCGAGCATCCCACCGTCGGGTTCACCCGC
>DATAYX010000113.1:0-1895 GCA_036272355.1 Acidimicrobiales bacterium | reverse complement strand
GGGCTCATCGCGCTGGTGGTCGGGATCATCCTCGTGTCCCCCTTCTTTCTGGTCCTCCTGGCCAAGCTGGGCGCGAGGTCGCCCGTCGCCGTGCGGCTCCCGCTGCGCGACATGGCCCGCTACCGCGCCCGTTCCGGTTCGGCGCTCTCAGCGATCAGCCTCGGCATCATGATCGCGGTCATCGTCTGCGCCGTCGCGACGGCCCGTTACTCCAACGTCTTCGACTTCGTCGGGCCGAACATGGCGTCCAACGCGATCAACGTGTACAACCCGCCGACCGGGACCACGTGCTTCTCGAACGGTGGCCCTCCCGTGTGCCAGCCGGCGCCGCCGGCGCCGAGCATCACGGCGCAGGAGGCATCGGTGCGCGCGATCGCCTCCGCCGTCGGCGCCAAGGACGTCGTCGCGCTCGAGCAGCCGGCCGCCAACCTGCAGAACCCGAGCGGCAACGGCCGGCAATGGAACGGGCCGATCTATGTAGCCACCCCGGCCCTCCTGCGGGCGTACGGGATCAACCCGTCCTCCATCCCGTCCGACGTCGACATCCTGAGCTCGCGGTCCGGGCTGGCCGGTTCGGGCGTGCAGCTGACCTACGGGGGCGCCTTCGGCAAAGGCGGCGGCCAGCCCGAGCCCGTGAACCTCGGTGGGGGCCCGGGCCCGAGCAGCAGCGCCAACTCCTGCCCGCCCGGTTCGTGCCTCGCCCACCCGGTGGTACAGGAGGAGAGCCGACTGCCGGCGGGCACCTCGGCGCCGAACACGGTGATCACGGAGAGCGCGCTGCACCGGCTCGGTCTCACGAGCCAGAACAGCCCGGGCGGTTGGACGCTCCTGTCCGACACCACGATCACCCAGTCGCAGCTGACGAGCGCCAACTCGCTGGCGGCGTCGGGCGACCTGACGGTCGAGTCGAAGAACGACGCGCCGACGTCGTCAGAGATCGTGAACTGGGCGACCGTGTTCGGCATCGCCCTCGCCCTCGGCGTCCTCGCCATGAGCGTGGGCCTCATCCGCAGCGAGACGGCGAGCGACCTGCGCACGCTCACCGCCACCGGCGCCAGCTCGCGCACGCGGCGCGCCCTGACGGCTGTCACCGCCGGCGGCCTCGCCTTCCTGGGCGCGCTGCTCGGGACCGTGGCCGCCTACATCGGCCTGTTGGGCTTCTTCCGCTCCAACGGACTCGAGGGAGGGGCGTCGGACCTCGTCAACCACGTCCCGTGGGCCAACCTCTTCTTCATCCTGATCGCCATGCCGCTGGCCGCCATCGCCATCGGCTGGGTGCTGGCGGGACGAGAACCGCGGGGCATCGCGACCCGGCCGATGGAGTAATGACCACCCCGAGCGAGGCCCGGTCCGTGACGGTCGACACCCCCCTGCCGTCACGGCCCGGGCCTCCAGCCCTCTCTGGCCAACGAGGGCACCAGATGGGTGCCCGCCTCCTGGTCCACCTGGTCCTGCTCGCGACCTTCGCCGCTTCGCTGGCCACGGTGACGGCGATGACCGAGGGGTGGCCGCACCTGGTCGTCGGGTCCGCCTTCGTCGGCCTGGTGGTCATCCACGTGGCGCAGCGCCGTCACACGGCGATTCGACTGCTCGGGAACCTCGCCCGATCGGCGACGCGGCTGACCCGCCGTGGACGGCTGGCGTGGTCCGACCTGATCCTGGCGCTCTTGACCCTCAACGTGCTGATGTCGGGATCTTGGGACCTGGCCACCGGCAACCAGGTGATCCTGCAGCCCCGCTCGGTCGGGATCCCGTTCCGCGACATCGGGTGGCACGTCTCGGCGGCTCTCCTGCTGCTGGTGTACCTGTGCGTGCACGTCGGGCGGCGCTGGGGCCGCATCCGGCATTCCGTGATCCGCTGAGCCGCGGACGGCGGGGTCAGGACTCGGGGGTCA
>DATAYX010000112.1:0-2073 GCA_036272355.1 Acidimicrobiales bacterium | reverse complement strand
CCATGGCTCCACGGAGATGTCGGCGCCGGCCTCGGCCAGCATCTCCTCGGTGTGCGTCCGCGTCGTCACCGGCTCGCGGACGATCGTCTCTCCGGTGGCGGACAGGCCCGCCAGCAGGATCGCCGATTTGACCTGCGCGCTCGCCATCTTCGACGTCCAGTCGATGCCGTGCAGCGCGCCGCCTTCGACCCGAAGCGGCGGCAGACACCGTTCGCCGTGCCCGGTGACGGACGCGCCCATGAGGGCAAGCGGCTCTTGCACCCGGTCCATCGGCCGCAGCGTGAGCGATTCGTCGCCCACGAGCTCCGTCGACCACTCGAAGCCGGCGACGAGGCCGGTGAGCAGCCGCATCGACGTGCCGGAGTTCCCGCAATCGAGGGCGTGGGCGGGGCGGTGCAGGCGGCTGCGCCCGCCGTGCAGCACGAGCGTGCCGTCCACCCGGCGCTCGACCTCGACGCCCATGGCCTCGACGGCCGCGAGCGTCGCGGCGACGTCGGCGCCGTCGCTGAGCCCGTGGACGACCGACGTCCCCTCGGCGAGCGCAGCGAGGAGCACGGACCGGTGCGAGATCGACTTCTCCCCGGGGGTGCGGACGGTGCCCCGGCAGGGCACGCCTCCTTCGACGACCAGGATGCGGGGGACCGTCATGACAGGTGCGCGATCTGGCAGCGGTAGCCCTTGGCCTCGACCGCCGCCGCGAGGGCCTCGGCGTCGGCGCCGTCGACGATGAGGATCAGGACACCGCGCGGGCCCTCCGCCGAGTGGGCGATCTCGATGTCGTAGATGCCGATGCCCGCGTCGGCCGCGAGCGACGTGATCTCGGCGAGGACGCCGGCCCGGTCGGGCACTGGGATGCGCAGCTCGGCGAGGTGGTCGGGACGGGCGATGCGGGCGGGCAGGTTGCGCCGGGCCGCCGAGGCGGTTTGCAGGACACCGAGCACGCCTTCGCGGTCCCGCGTCGCGACCCGGTCGCGCATCGCAGAGAGATCTCCGACGAGCACGTCGAGGGCGTCAACGATGGCGGCTGCGTTCTCGGCGCAGATGTCCGGCCAGATGCCGGGGTGGCCGGCGGCGACACGGGTCATGTCGCGGAATCCGCCCGCGGCGAGTCGCAACAGCGCGCCGTCCTGTTCGGCCCCCGCGCTGGCTGCGTTCATGAGCGTCGCCGCGACGAGATGAGGGACGTGCGAGACCACGGCGACCAGGCGGTCGTGGTCGTCGGCCGAGAGCACGAGGACGTCCGCGCCCAGGCTCATGACCACGCCCTTGAGGCGGTCGAACGACTCCAGGTCGGTGGCGGCTGTCGGCGTCAACACCCACACCGCCCCGTCGAAAAGGTCGGGGTCGGCCCCGTGCAGGCCGGTCTGCTCGGAGCCCGCCATGGGGTGGCCGCCGACGAAACGTGGATGGTCCGCCTCGGCCACGATCGCCTTCTTCACGCCGCTCACGTCGCTCACCACGGCGTCGGCGCGGCGCGCCGGGTCGGCCAGGAGCTCCTGCACGACGCCGGCGACCGAGGTCGCGGGTACGGCGACGAAGACGACCTCCGCGTCGGGGTCGTCGCCCACCACGTCGAGGGCCTCACGCTCGAGCGCCTCGCGGGCGTGGTCCTCGTCGGCATCGAGCCCGGACACGTGCCAGCCCCGCCGCCGGAGCCCGAGGGCGATGGACCCCCCGATCAGCCCGGTCCCGACGACGAGCGCCCGGCGACGCGTCCCGTTCTCAGTCGGGGAGGTCATCGCGGAGCCCTTGGGCGCCGTGGAGATAGACGTGGTGCATCTCGTCGCGCGACCTCGGCGTGTTGACGTGGAGCAGCACCCGGATGCAGCTGGGCATGGAACCGGGTACGGCGATCTCGGCGGCGCAGAGCAGGGGCACGGCGCCGAAGCCGATCTCCCGGATCGCCGTCGCCGGGAACGTGCTCGTCACGTCCGCAGTCGCGGTGAACAGGACGCTGATGATGTCGTCCTCTTCCAGCTCGTTGCGGGCCATGAGCTCACGCATGAGCTCCTGCGATCGCTCTGTGACCTGGGCCACCGTGTCGGCGTCGACCGTCGTGGCCCCGCGCAGACC
>DATAYX010000111.1:0-2472 GCA_036272355.1 Acidimicrobiales bacterium | reverse complement strand
AGGTGAAGGAGAATCTCATGCTCGCTGAAATTTTCGGGGCCGACCTCGTCATCGTCATTGTCATCGTGGCCGTGCTGCTCATCGGGGGGACGCAGATCCCCAAGCTGGCCCGCAGCCTCGGCTCGGCCAAGAACCAGTTCGAGCAGGGACTCAAGGAAGGCCACGCGGAGTCGGCGAAGAGCAACGGGGCGTCCGCGGCCAGCGACACCCCGGCCCAGCCGGCACCACCGGCCGAAGGCAAGTCGCAGACCAGCTGACCTTCGGCAGCTGAACCGCCGGCGCAGCAACAGGCCGCCGGCGCCGACACCGCGGTCCGGGGGGAACGATGGCATCCGACGTCTTGTCCGTGGCCGAACGGCTCTGGAACGGAGAGCTCTCGACCTCCACCTTCCACCCCGTCGACCACATGGGCGGGTTCGTCGAGATCACCGACGGCGTCGGCTTCTGCCCCTCGTTCGCCAACGTGTCGTCGTTCGCCACCGAGGACGGGCTCGTGCTGGTCGACACCGGCAGCGCACCACTGGCCCAGATCGTCCACGACGACATCCGCACGTGGAGCGCGGAGCGCCTCAACACCGCCGTCTATTCGCACGGTCACATCGACCACGTCTTCGGCGTGCCGGTGTGGGAGGCCGAGGCGACGGAGAAGGGGTGGGCCCCGCCACAGGTCATCGCGCATCACGCGCTGCCGGCGCGCTTCGACCGCTACATCTTCACCGCGGGCTACAACACGATCATCAACCGCCGCCAGTTCGGCTTCACCGACCTCAACTGGCCGACCGAGTACCGCTACCCGGACCGTACCTATCACGACACGCTCGACGTCTCGGTCGGCGGCGTCGGCTTCGCGCTGCGGCACGAGAAGGGCGAGACCGACGACCACACCGTGACGTGGCAGCCCGACAGCCGGGTGCTGTGCTGCGGCGACCTCTTCATCTGGGCGTCGCCGAACGCCGGCAACCCGCAGAAGGTGCAGCGCTACCCGCGCGAGTGGGCGGCCGCGCTGCGCCGGATGCTCACGCTCGATGCGGAGTTCCTCCTCCCGGGCCACGGCTTCCCCGTCATCGGGGCCGCCCGGGTGCGCCAGGCACTGACCGACACGGCCGACCTGCTCGACTCGCTGGTCGACCAGACGCTCGGGGTCATGAACAGTGGCGGACGACTGGACGACGCCATCCACAGCGTCCACGTGCCGGCCGAGCTCGAAGGGCGTCCCTTCCTCCAGCCGGTCTACGACGAGCCCGAGTTCATCGTGCACACCGTGTGGCGCCAGTACGGCGGGTGGTGGGACGGCAACCCCGCCACCCTGAAGCCCGCACCCGAGCGGGCTCTGGCGGCCGAGTTGGCCGAGTTGGCCGGCGGCGCCGGTGCGCTGGCGGAGCGGGCGCTCGAGCTGCTGGCGGCGGCGGGCGACGCGCCCGAGTCGGGGTCCGGCGCCGGGGACGGGGCGCTGCGGCTGGCCGGACACCTGGCCGAGAGCGCCTGGCTGGCCGCGCCGGGCGACCCGGCCACCCAGAGGGCCCGGCAACAGGTCTTCGCGGCGCGGGCCGCCATGGCGACGTCGACCATGGCCAGGGGCGTGTTCACGTGGGCCGCCAACGAGGCGGGCGGGGACGGCGGAGGGGCAGGGCAGCCGCACGCCCACTGAGGGGTCCCGAGGAGGGTTGCGGGCCTGCTCGTTTCGTGTTTTTTGGGCCGGTTCGATAATGTCAGCGCGGTGGACTCGTCGTTGACCGGCCCTCCCTCAAAGACGTCCGAAAACCCAGGTCAGAGCCCCAAGAGTCCGCGTCGTCGGCGGCCGCTGGCGATCGCCGGGGTGGCCCTCGGGGCGCTCCTGCTCACCGGCTGCCAGCTCCCGACGTTCGGCGCTTTCAAGGGCGCCACGTCGCAGGGTCGCTCGACCTTCCATCTCTGGCAGGGCTTCTTCATCGCCGGGCTCGTCGTCGGCGGGTTCACCACGGTGTTGATCCTGTGGGCGATGTGGCGGTACCGGCGGCGCTCGGACGCCATCCCGCGCCAGACCCAGTACCACACGATCACCGAGATCATCTACACGGTCACGCCGATCCTGACCGTCATCGGCCTGTTCATCGCCACGGTCCTCGTGGAGAACGAGGTCAACGCCGAGACGCCGCACCCCTACACGACCGTCCACGTCTACGCGTTCCAGTGGGGCTGGGAGTTCCAGTACGACAACGGGGTGAAGATCATCGGCCAGACGACGGACGCGCCGACGATGGTCGTGCCGACGAACGAGACGGTGCACGTCTTCCTGCGCTCCTACGACGTGCTGCACGGCTTCTACGTGCCCGAGTTCAACTTCAGCCGGTACGCCAGCCCGGGGTACTGGACCGGATTCGACCTCAACGTGCTGCACAACGGGGTCTACCGAGGGCAGTGCACGCAGCTGTGCGGCCTCTACCACTCCATCATGTTCTTCAACGTCCGTTCCGTGAGCCCGAGCGCGTACCA
>DATAYX010000110.1:0-1635 GCA_036272355.1 Acidimicrobiales bacterium | reverse complement strand
TCTGTCCCAGCGCGGCCGCATCGAACCCCTCGCTGCCCGGTCCGAGCCCGAGGTCGAGCCGTCCGTCGCTGACGTCGTCGAGCGCAAGGGCGTCGCGGGCCAGCGTGACCGGATGGCGGAAGTTCGGGGTGGCGACGAGTGTGCCGAGCCTGATCCGGGTGGTGGCGGCGGCCGCCGCTGCGAGCACCGGGACCGCGGCGTGCCACGGCCCGTCCGGCATGCCCCCCCACCGGATGTGGTCGTAGGTCCACGCCGTGCAGAACCCGGCTTCGTCCGCCCACTTCCACTGATGCTGCGCCTCAATCCACCGGTCGGTGGGGAGGATGACGAGTCCGATCCTCATGGGCCGAAACTAATCGGGACGAAACGGGGTGTCCCTGTACCCTTTTCGGCGTGGCCAACGAGGGGGAGTCCCGGCGGTGGAACGACCAGCGCTGGACCGACGCGTGGCCGAGTCGCGAACGGTTGACCGAAGCCGTGACGCCGACTGTGGCCGCCGCCGCGGGCGCGCAGCCCGGACAGCGGATCTGCGACATCGGCTGCGGGGGCGGCGGGCTCACGATCACTCTTGGGGGAATGGTCGGTCCCGACGACGAAGTGGTGGGCTACGACTTTTCGGCCCCGCTGCTCGAGTTGGCCCGTCAGCGCGCCGTCCGGGCGGGCCGGTCCAACGTCCGCTTCGTCGAGGCAGATGTCCAGGTCAGCGGCCTGAACGACGCGGTGTTCGACCTGGCGGTCAGCCAGTTCGGTGTCATGTTCTTCGACGAACCCACTGCCGCCTTCGCCACCATCCGGAGGCATCTGGTGCCCGATGGTCGGTTCGTGTTCGCGTGCTGGCAGAGCGTCGAGCGCAATCCGTGGCACACCGGCAGCGCGTTGCGGCGCCTTCTCCCCCCGCCCCGGACACCCGAACCGGGCAAGAGCCCGGTGGGCCCCTTTGCCCTCGGCGACGACGAGTACGTCCGTGAGCTCCTCGAGGCGGCGGGCTACACGGGTATCGAGAGCTCCGCCTACGAGACGACCGCGCGCGCACCCGCGAGCGCGGTGGTCGATCACGACCTCCTCTCTTTCATGGGTGTCCCGCCCGAACGGGAGGACGAGGCGAACGCGATCCTCGATCGGCACCTCGCCCGGTTCGCGGTCGACGCGGAAGCAGACGTCTACGACTATCCGTTGGCGTTCATGGTCTACGTGGCTCGCAATTCGTAGGGGGCCGGCGAGGACGCCACGATGGCCACCGCCGGTTACAGCGGCACACCGCTCCCCAAGAAGCTCGGCATCGTCGAGGGCGCAACACTGGTCCTGATCGATGCGCCCTCGGGCGTCATCGAAGGACTGCCCCCGGGTGTCTCCGTCAAGCGCCAGGCACGGGGCACGGCGGACGTGGTCGTCGCCTTCTTCGTGCGCCGGAAGGACTTCGAACGCCGCCTCGGCTCCTTGGCCAAGATGATCTTCCCGGCCGGGGGCCTCTGGGTGGCATGGCCGAAGCGCGCCTCGGGCGTCGAGACGGACATGCACGAGGGCGTGCTGCGCGAGGTGGCGTTGCCACTCGGCCTGGTCGACAACAAGGTCTGCGCCATCGACGAGACCTGGACGGGCATGCGGGTGGTCTGGCGACGCGAGCGGCGCGGCTGA
>DATAYX010000109.1:0-2380 GCA_036272355.1 Acidimicrobiales bacterium | reverse complement strand
CACCGCGGTGTGCGACCGCTGGGGTCGGGTGCACGAGTGGGACAACGTGATCGTGGCCGACTCGTCGGTCTTCGTGACGGCGACGGGGTACGGCCCCACCCTCACGCTGGTGGCGCTGGCGTCCCGGGCGGCACACCACCTCGCCGGCACCACGCCCATAGGCCCCATGCCCGGCGGTGCCGTCGCCGGCGAGGACACCCCGACAACCGCCCCCTGATTGCAACCGCCCCGCGACCCGGTGGGCAACCAGGTCGGAGAAGGCTGGCGCCGAAATCAACGGACGCACCAATCGGCAAAGGACCGGGTGTCCACGATGAAGGGGGTCAGCATGCTTTTGGCGGAACGTGTCGACATCATCGGCTTGATCGAGGATCTGCCTCCGTTTCGGACCTGCACCAACGAGGTCCTCGAGTCGTATCTGGCGCACGACGCCATGCGGGCGCACTGTGGGCCGGGCGAGGTCCTCTGCGGGTTGGAGCAGGACCACAATCTCTACGTGATCATCTCGGGCGAGGCCGTGCTGCACGTCGGCCCCGACGTGGCGATCACGCTCACACCTGGTGACTACATCGGCCAGCAGCTGCACCGGCAGAACCGGCTGTCGGGCAGCGTCATCGCCTCGACCGACGTCGAGGTCCTCGTGGTGGGTCCCCAGGACCTGCTGCGCCTCGAGCTCGAGTCCTCGGCCTCACGGCACCCGTCGCGCTTCCCCGATATCTCGGTCATCGACGGCGGCTCGTCCCGGCGCATCTTCCGCCGCGGCCACTGAACCCGGGGCTCCGCGCCCCCAACTCCGACTCCTTGGTGTCGTCCCGTTCGGTCGACGCCTCGTCGCAACGCCCCCGTCCCGGAGGGCGTGCCCAGCCGCGGCATTCCCAAGCGCTTGTGCGTCTTGTGTTCAAGTGGCCCGGCCCTCCGGCCGACCCTCTCCGTGGAGGCCGCGCATCCTCGGATGGGCTGCGACGCGGCGCCTGGAGGGTTGAACCGTGGAGAACCGCCGGCGCGCAGAACGCCGATCAGGGATCTGGATGGGAACGTGCCATGTCGAGGGCGATGCGCTCGACCGGGTGCGTGGTTGTGGTGTGTTCGACGTTTCGAAGCTCGGTGTCGGGATGGACTTCCGTTATGCAGACCCGATGCGTCTCGAGGGTCGCCGCGTCTCGGTGCATCTGCCCGTCGGCGATTCCATCGAGGTGGCGTTCACGGGTGAAGTGCGCAACGTTCGTCCGGGGCCGGGAGGCATCGTCCGGGCCGGCATCGAATTCGTCGGTCTCATCGACGCCGAGCGTTCCCTCGTCGACCTGCTCGAATACGACGCGGTGGGGGTTCCAACGGCCTGACCGTTCTCACCGGGCTGATGCGGTCGGTGGGGGCGCGGAGTAAACGGACACCGCGAGCGCCTCGCGCGTGTCGAGGTGCTCAGCGCACCCCGCGCGTCAACAACATCGACCCGGCGATCGGTCCACCGCCGTTCGCGACTGCGGCCACCTCGACCGCACGCCCACCGGGCCGCACGACCTGACGGTCGCCGCCCTCGCCACGCAGCTGGACGCAGGCCTCGTGGATCAGCCCGAAGCCGTGCAGGCGTCCACCCGATAGCTGGCCGCCCGCGGTGTTCAACGGCAGCACTCCGTCGCGGGCGATGTTGGCCCCGCCCTCGATGAAGGGGCCACTCTCACCGCGTCCGCAGAAACCCAACGCTTCGATCCAGGTGATGGCCAGGATGGAGAACCCGTCGTAGAGCTGCGCCGTGTCGACGTCCTGAGGCTTCAGCTCCGTGCGCTCCCACATGGACGCCCCCGCATCACGAGCAGCCATCGTCGTCATGTCGTCGAACTGGTCCCAGCTCGGCCGCCCGCGCAGCGCGGTGCCGACGGCGTTGATCTGGACGGCCGGGTGGTCCAGGTCTGCGGCCACGTCGCGGTGGGACACGATGACCGCGGTCGCCCCGTCGCACGGCGCGTCGCAGTCGAACAGCCGCAGCGGAGTCGTGATCATGCGCGCCGCCAAGTAGTCGTCCATCGTCATCGGCTCGCGGTAGATCGCCTTGGGGTTCAAGCCGGCGTTGGCGCGGTTGTTGATGGCGATCGCCCCGAGCTGCTCATGGGTCAACCCGAACTCGTGCATGCGCCGCTGGGCGACCATCGCCAGCCAGTTGGCGGCCGACACGGCGCCGAACGGCAGCGACCACTGCATGAAACCCCCGAAGCGCGGGACACTGCCGCCACCACCCCCGCCTCCGATGCCCTGGCGCCCGCCGGTGCCCTGCGCCGAGCCCTCGGTCACGGTCCGGTACACCAACACGTGGCGCGCCAGCCCTGCCGCCACGGCCAACGAGGCCGAGATGACGGCGCGCATCTGTCCCGCGCCCTCGCCGCCG
>DATAYX010000108.1:0-2323 GCA_036272355.1 Acidimicrobiales bacterium | reverse complement strand
ACCGGCGGTCGCCGCGTCCACCCGGGAACGCGGCACGCTGCCGGCCAGGGGCTCGCCGAGCGCACCCGCGTCGAGCAGCTCGACCAGGCGCTGCCAGACCGTCTTCATCTCGTATTCCTCGAACGTGGCCTCCGCCCGCGCCGGATCCCAGCCACCAAGCTCGAGCTGGCCGACGTCCACGTCGAGCGGCACGTCGCGCACGAGCGGGATGAGGCGTGCGTTGCTCCGGGCCAGCTGCTGGTTCTCCTCGAGGTTCTGGCGCAGCTTGGGCGTCTGCTCGGCCACATGGCTGAAGACGCCGTCAAGATCCCCGTACTTGTTGATCAGCTTGGCGGCGGTCTTCTCCCCCACGCCCGGGATGCCGGGGAGGTTGTCCGAGGGGTCACCGCGCAGCGCGGCGAGCAGCACGTACTTCTCGGGCGTGACCCCGGTGCGCTCCACGATGCCGGCCTCGTCGTAGAGGGTGTAGTCGCTGACGCCGCGCTTGTTGTAGAGCACGCGGATGTAGGGGTCCTGCACGAGCTGGAAGCTGTCGCGGTCCCCGGTGACGATCACGACTTCGCACTCGCGGCCCGCGGCCTGCGTGGCGAGGGTCGCGATGACGTCGTCCGCCTCGAACCCGGGCGCCTCGATGACCGGGATGGCCAGCGAGTCCATGATCTCGCGGATGATGTCGAACTGGGCCGGCAGCAGCCACGGGGTGGCGGCGCGGCCCGCCTTGTAGTCCTCGAGCATCTCGTCGCGGAACGTGTCACCGGGTGCGTCGAAGGCGACTGCGACCGCCGAGGGCCTCTGCTCCCGGATGAGGTACTGGAGCATGGACGTGAAGCCGTGTGCCGCGTTGGTGACCACCCCGGACTTTGTGGCGAGCGTGTCGGGCAGTGCGTAGTAGGCCCGAAAGGCCAGCGACATGCCGTCGAGGAGCAGCAGCGGTCCCTTGCGGTCCTGCCCTTCTGCCATCGTCCCGAGACTACGGGGTGAGTGTGCCGTCGACGACTTGCTGGGCGATGTCGCGCATGCGGGCCCGGTTCTTCATGGCCGTGCGCTGGATGAAGCCGAAGGCCTCGGTCTCGGGCAGGTCGTCGCGCTCCATGAGGACGGCCTTGGCCTCGTCGACGATGCGGCGCGTCGCGATCTTGTCCTCGGCGCCGTCACCGGAGTGCTCCGCGTCGATGGCCCAGTCCTGGCGCGCCTTCGACAGCACCTCGGCCACGGCCGGCAACAGCTCGCGGGGCTGGAACGGCTTCACGAGGTAGGCCGAGACACCGGAGTCCCGCGCCTCTTCGATGAGGTCGCGCTGGCTGAACGCGGTGAGCAACAGCACGGCCACCTGGTGCCGCGAGGTGATCTCACGGGCCGCCCGCAGGCCGTCCATGCCGGGCATCTTGATGTCGAGTATGGCCAGGTCCGGCTGGTGCTCCTCGACGAGCGTCACGGCCTCGTCGCCCCGCCCGGTCTCGCCCACCACGTCGTAGCCGGCCGTGATGAGGATCTCCTTGAGGTCGAGGCGCACGATGGCCTCGTCCTCAGCGATGATCACCCGCGCCGGGGCTGCGCCGTCCTCCACGCCCGCCTTGCCCGCGTTCATTGCTGGCCCGTGGTGACGGCGGCCAGGAGTTCGTCCTGACGGTGCTCGAGGTCGACGACGGTCTTGTGCAGTGCATCCCGCGCGCGCACCATGGCGTCCGCGTGACGCGCCGCCTCGTCGTGCTCACGGGTCGCGAGGGGCGTCTCGGACACGAGCGCCCGCACGCGGGCTTCGTCCGCGGAATCCTGGACGACGGCCAACTGTTCATCGAGCACGGCCAATTCATCCCGCGCCTTCACCAGCCGGGCATGGGTGTCTCGGATCCGCCGTTCGAGCAGGACGCGATGCATGGAGCGTCAAGTGTACGTGGCCGGGAACCAGCGACGCTTCGCCTCGAGGTGGTCGAGAACCCCTGCGTCCGGCGCCTTTCCGACGCCGGGCTCGCCGGGTACCCGCACCCAGCCGTCCACGACCGGCGGGTAGCCGCACGGATCGACCGACAGGTAGCCGGCGGGGTCGCCGAGGTCGCTCACCAGCCCCGTCGCGTCCTGGCTCAGGCGGGCCGCCAGGGCGAGGTTGGACGCCCGCCCGAGCCCGGTTTCGAAGAAGCCGCCGACGAACGCGGGCACGCCCGCCTCCGCGCACGCCGCGTGTGCGCTGCGGGTGGCCCGGACGCCGCCGAGACGGCCCGGTTTCAGGCAGGCCATGGCGCACGCCTCGTAGCGGAGCGCGTCCACGACGCGCCGCGGTGTCGTCAGCGACTCGTCGAGGCAGACGGGCACGGGGAGCTTGCGC
>DATAYX010000107.1:0-4325 GCA_036272355.1 Acidimicrobiales bacterium | reverse complement strand
TTCCTGGTTCACAACGCGCCCTATCCCGTCCGCGTCATGTGGACGCCCGACGCCCAGGCCTACGAGCGGGTCTGGTTCACCTGTCAGGACAAGGTCGGCGACCTCCTCGTCGTGGTGGGCCTCGCGTTCTACCCGAACCTCGGCACGGCGGAGGCTTTCGCCATCGTCAACGTACGCGGCCACCACACGACGGTGCGCGCCCACCAGAAGCTGCGCAACGACCGCATGGACATGCGGCTGGGCCCCTTCGGCTTCGACGTGGTCGAGCCCTTCCGCCATTGGCGGCTCCGCCTCGACCCCGGCACGGACGGCGCCGGCGCCCAACTTCCGATCTCCTTCGGCATCGACTGGCTCGATACCAAACGACCCGTCTTCCGCCAGTTGGGCGCCGGCATCATCGTCGGCGGCCGCGCCATGAGCCCCGTCGCGGGCTACGACGGCTTCGGGCGCCAGCAAGGATGGGTCGAGGCACACGGCGAGCGATTCGAGATAGCCACAGACACGCACCTCGGCACCCGTGACCACCACTGGGGAACGCGCGACGGCGTCGGCGGGCCCGGGCGCTACATGGGGATGCAGCACCCACACAGCGGCGAGTGGGTCGAGTTCGCGGACTTCGGCATCTGGGGCGACCACGTTCTCTTCAATATCGGCGACCCGCGCAAACGCAGCGCCACGCTCACCAAACGCACCCACCGCATGCGTTTCGAGCCAGACACGCACCTGCTGCACAGTGGCGAGGTCGATCTGCACTTCGCCGACGGCTCGGTCAAGACGATGGCGTTCGAACGTCTCGGCAACCAGATCGCCTTCCTGCGCTGCGGGATGTACGGCGGACCCAACGGCGGCACCCCCGACGGTGACCTCTGGCACGGCATGGCGGTCGCCGAGGGCGACGAGGTCGTGGTGCACGCCGAGTCCTTCGACGCCAACGATCCCGAGGTCCGCCGCCGCCTGGCCGGCCAGGACCAACACCACTGCCGCGTCATTTGCGACGGCGAGGTCACCTACGGCCTCGTCGAGCCCTACGACACGCTCTGCTACGACGTGGCCAAGGCCGGCGTCATGGGCTTCTCACTCCTCGACGAGAGCTGAAGGCCGCACGACCGTCCGCCGTGTGGCCGTGTCCACCGCTCGCTCCCGCCGGAACCGTCCCGGCGGCGGTAGCTCGGCCGTTTGCACTGCATTGGAATGCCCAATCTGGTCCATTTGGCCCATGTGTCCACGGTCCCGCGCTCGTACCCTGAGAGGTGGGGGAACGGGAGACCGGCGCACGGGGTCCGTGGCCGGCGACCCGAATGCGAGGGGGAGTCGGTCGACATGGAGCTTTCGGCACCGTCCGTGCCGCTGGCGCACACCGCACGCCGGGGTGCGCGCACGCATCGCCGCGACTTACCTTCCGAACCAGCGCGCCAAAACGCCGTGCAGGTCGAGGTCGTCGTCCCCGTCTACAACGAGGCGCACCATCTGGCCGAGCGCATCGCCACGCTGCGCGAATTCCTCGATGCGGCCCTGCCCTTCAGCTCGCTGGTCACGATCGTCGACAACGGCAGCACCGACAGCACCGCGCTCGTCGCCCGGCGACTGGCGGTCTCGCTCGACGGCGTGCAGACGATGACGCTGGACCGCAAGGGCCGGGGCTACGCGTTGCGTCGGGCCTGGGAGGCCAGCACCGCCGAGGTCGTCGCCTACATGGACGTCGACCTGTCGACCTCCCTCACCGGCCTCATGCCGCTGGTCGCCTCGGTGTTGTCGGGCCACGGCGACGTCGCGGTCGGCACCCGCCTGGCGCGTGGGGCGCGGGTGGTGCGCGGTCCGAAGCGGGAGCTGATCTCGCGGGCCTACAGCTTCCTCGTGCGGCTGTCGCAGCGGAGCCGGATCAGCGACTTCCAGTGCGGCTTCAAGGCACTGCGCCGCGAATGTGCGCTCGAGCTCCTCCCGCTCGTGCAGGACAACGCCTGGTTCTTCGACACCGAGCTCCTCGTGACGGCCGAGCGTCTCGGAATGCGAGTCAGTGAGATTCCCGTGGAGTGGGTGGACGATCCGGACTCGCGGGTCCACATCGTGTCGACGGCCCAGGAGGACCTCAAGGGCCTGTGGCGCCTGTCCCACGGTCCTGCGCTTCGCCGGGCGCGCCGGCTGCGCCACACAGAGGGACCCCCTCCCGACGAGGCCACGGCCGACCAGCTGCTGTCCTTTGCCGGCGTCGGGCTGCTGAGCACCCTCAGCTATCTCCTGCTCTTCGCTCTCGGCTTCAAGCAGTTCGGCGCGTTGGCCGCGAACGCACTCGCGCTGGCGTTCTGCACGCTCGTCAACACTGGGTTGCACCGCTCCCTGGCCGAGGGACGCAGCCGTCGTAGCGGTACCCGAACGCGCCGGCCGCAATTTCTCACCACCGCTGCCGTGCTCTACGCCGTGAGCCTGACCGTCACGACCGCTGCGCTGCTCGTGGCCGGCGCCCTCGGCGCGCACGCGCTGGCCCCGACGCTCGTGGCTGTCACGCTCGCCAACGGTGCTGCCTCGCTCGTGCGCTTCGCGCTCCTGCGGGGCTGGGCCTTCCGCCCCTCGTTGGCGCGGCCGGTCGTGGCGTGACCACCGACCTCCTCGAGGTCGACCCCCCGCCGTCGACACCCGCGACGGACGATGACGCCCCGGCGGGCGCGGGACCGGCGGTCGCACCCGGGCCGGCCTCGTCACCCGCGACCGCACCGGACGGACCCCGGGCGCTCCCCCGCTGGCGGCCCTTGCTACGGCCCATCCGCTACTACCTCGCCTCCCGTCTGCTCGTCCTGGGCTCGGCCCTGGTCGCGGGCCTGCTGTCCCCTTCGCTCCATATCGTGCGGTCTTTCGGCTCGGCCTGGGACGGCCGGTGGTACCTGCTGATCGCTCAGCACGGGTACCCCGGCCATCTGTACCAGGAAGGCCTGGGTAGCCGCTGGGCGTTTTTCCCCGCCTTCCCCGCCGCCATCCGCGGTGTCGCAGAGGTCACGCGCCTGAGCCTTCCCGACGCTGCGGTGGCAGTGGCCTTCGTGTTCGGGCTCACGGCGACGGTTGCGGTGTGGCTGGCCGTCCGCGAGACATTCGGCGCCCGGCTGGCCGATCGGGCCACCCTCTTGTTCGTCTTCTTCCCGCTCTCGTGCGTCTTGTCCTTCGCGTATACGGAGGGCCTCTTCCTCACCGCGGCGGCGGGCACGCTCTACGCCCTACAGCGACGCTGGTGGATCACGGCGGCGCTGCTGGCCTGCCTGGCCGGGCTCACCCGCAACACGGGCGCGGTGGTCATCGTCTGCGTCCTGGTCGTCGCGTTGCCAGCCGCGTGGCGTGAACGACGTCTCCGCCCGCTCCTCGCTGGGGCGATCGCCCCGCTCGGCATGGCGGCCTTCCTGGCCTATAGCTGGGCCCGGGTGGGAACCCCCCTCGCCTTTTTGAAGGCAGAGCGATTCTGGCAGGGGCAGCACTTCGTGTGGTTCCAAGTGCCAGTACGCGCTGTGGCGACGCTGCTAACCGCGAGTGCGCACGGCGTGGCGCTCGAGCAGGCCGCCTTCTGCACCGCCGCCGTGGTGTTCGTCTACGGCGGCGTGGTGTGTTTACTCGCCCTGGCCCAAGAGCGACGGGTCCCGTTGTCGTGGTGGGTCTATGTGATCGGCACCGTAGCCGTCGCTTTCAGCGCGTACTGGAGCGACAGCATTCCGCGCTACACCATGGTGGCCTTCCCGTTGTTCGTGGGGATCGCCTGGAAGGCGCGCTCGGTCACCAGGACCGCGCTGCTCGTGGCGTTCGCCGCAATGCAGGCCGTGCTGACCTTTGTCTTCCTGACGGGCGCCCTCCATCCGCTCGCGCCGTCGTTCATCCCCTAAACCGGCCTCGCGGCGAGCTCCGCAGCAACCGGATATTCCGCGCATCGCTCTGCAGAAAGAGCGTCGTGCGGGGAGCCCCGCATTTGGAGGGCTCAGTTCGACCGCCCGATGACCGATGATCGGGAAGCAAGCGAGCACCTTCGGATGTGGAGGCAGGTCGACGCCGCCATCAAAGCGGGGCCGAAGCGACGTCACGCAGGCCAGCCCGGGAAGGGCGTCGCTGACCTGTAGAGCGACGGGTCCGCATTCGAGTACCTCCGGGACCCATCGCCTCGCTCACCGGGGCTGCGTTGTCTTGCTCCGGCGACACCCGCGGTGACGTGAGAAGGCGATCGCGTCCTGACGTGCCAATGCTGCCGGGTCGTCAGGGCCAGAGGGCCGCCGAGTGCGGGTATTGGCTCCCGAGCAGCGCGACGACCATGAGCATTCCCTGCGCCATGCCCAACATTCCCACGACCCGGCCCTCCC
>DATAYX010000106.1:0-11980 GCA_036272355.1 Acidimicrobiales bacterium | reverse complement strand
GCCTCCTTGACCGCGGTCTCGGCCGCCCAGCGGTAGTCCGCCTTCCCCGAGGGCGAGCGCTGGATCCGCTCCACGAACACCACCTGCTTGGGCAGCTTGTAGCGGGCGATGTGCTCGGACGCATGCGCCACGATCGACGCCTCGTCACCGACAGAGCCCTCGGCCAGCTGCACGACCGCCACCACTTCGGAGCCCCAGCGCTCCGAGGGCCGGCCCGTGACGACGACGTCGGCCACCGACGGGTGCCCGGCGATGGCGCGCTCGACCTCCTCGACGAAGATCTTCTCGCCGCCCGAGTTCACCGTGACCGAGTCCCGGCCCAGCAACTGGATCGAGCCGTCGGCCAGGTGACGTGCCCGGTCACCGGGGATCGAATAGCGCACCCCGTCGATCACCGGGAACGTCCGAGCCGTCTTGGCCTCGTCCCCGAGATACCCGAGCGGCACGCTGCCCGTCTGCGCCAGCCACCCGTTGCCCTCGTGTCCCGGCGCCAGCACCGAAGTGAACGCCTCGTCGACGACGACGGTTCCCGGCCCCGGGATGAACGTGCCCACCTCGATGGGGTCGGCCGACGTCACGTGCATCTGCGCCCCGGTCTCCGACGAGCCGGCCGAGTCCGAGATCAAGAGGTTCGGCAGGCGCTCGGTCGCCATGGCCCGCACCGCCGGCGTGAGCGGCGCCCCGCCGTTGCCGACGGCGAAGAAGGAGGAGAGGTCGTAGCTCTTCTTGTCGAGCTGCAACAGCAGCGGCCGCAAGATGGCGTCGCCGACGATCGTCATCGTGTTCGCCTTCTCGCGCTCGACCGTCGACCACACGTCGTCGGGATCGACCCGGCGCGTGTCGTTGGGGAACACGAGCGTGGCCCCCTGCGCCATGAGCATGAAGCAGGCCCACTGCGCGGCGCCGTGCATGAGCGGCGGCAGCACGAGCAGCTTGAGCGGGGAGCTCTCGTCGAGCCGCTCGGTGAGGCCCTCGTAACTCGTGACGACCTCCCACGTGCCGACCTTCCGCCCGCCCATCGCCGCCATGAAGATGTCGTGTTGGCGCCAGAGCACGCCCTTGGGCATGCCCGTCGTGCCGCCTGTGTAGAGGATGTAGAGGTCGTCGGGGGAGGGCTCGATCGGTGCGCCCTCGGGCGAGGATTCGGCCAATGCCTCCTCGTACCACTCCGCCCCGGGGAGGAGGGCGTTGCCCGATTCGTCCTCGACCTGGAGCAGCACGTCGGGTGCTTCCTTCAGCGTGGGCAGCACCTCGGCGAGGGTCGGCGCGAGCGACGAGTGCAGCACCAAGGCGCGCGGCCGGGCGTCGTCGAGCAGATAGCGCAGCTCCTCGCCGACGTAGCGGTAGTTCACGTTGAACGGAGCGACGCGGGCGCCGTAGCAGCCCAGCATCCCCTCGAGGTACTCGTTGCCGTTGTAGAGCGCGAGCGCCACATGGTCCTGCCCGGACTCCCAGCCGCGCAGCTCGGAGCGCTCCTGGTGCACGGTGAGGCCGCGGCCATGGAGGTACGACGCCAGTCGGCGGGAGCGCTCTTGCACCTGCCGGTAGGTCAAGCGGCGGTCCCGCCACACGATGCAGTCGCGCTCGGCCAGGCTCTCGACAAGCGTGTCGAACGCCTTGGCCAGGTTGAACTGGACGGCGGTCGACGACGGGGCGGACTCTGGCACGGCCCCGCACACTATCGGCGCGGTTCGCCTCGGGGACCGGCCTCCCCGTCGGGCCGGCGCCGTGACTTGCGCAAAGATCCCTGCCGTGGACGTGCGCAATCCCGCCACCGGCGAGGTGATCCAGACCGTCCCGGGCCTGACGGCGGCGGAGACCGATGCCGCCATCGACCGCGCCGCCACCGCGTTCGAGGCGTGGCGAGCCGTCGCCCCGGGGGACCGGGCGCGCCTGCTCCGGCGCTTCGCGGCCGCGGTCGACGCGAGTGTCGAGGAGCTGGCGGGCCTCGAGGTGGCCAACGCCGGCCACGTGATCGCCAACGCCCGCTGGGAAGCGGGCAACGTGCGCAACGTGCTCGAGTTCTACGCCGCGGCGCCCGAGCGTCACAGCGGGCGGCAGATCCCGGTCCCCGGTGGCGTCGACATCACCTTCCACGAGCCGCTCGGCGTGGTCGGTGTCATCGTGCCCTGGAACTTCCCGATGGCCATCGCCGGCTGGGGCTTCGCCCCCGCCCTGGCCGCCGGCAACACCGTGGTGGTCAAGCCGGCCGAGCTCACTCCGCTCAGCGCACTGCGTATCGGCGAGCTCGCGCTCGAGGCGGGGCTGCCACCCGGCGTGCTGCAGATCCTCCCCGGCCAGGGCAGCGTCGTGGGGGAGCGTTTCGTGGCCCACCCGGCCGTGCGCAAGGTGTGCTTCACCGGATCGACGGAGGTCGGCCGCGCCGTCATGGCCGGCTGCGCCGCGCAGATCAAGCGGGTGACGCTCGAGCTCGGCGGCAAGTCCGCCAACATCGTGTTCGCCGACGCCGACCTCGAGCTGGCGGCGGCGAGGGCACCGTACGGCGTGTTCGACAACGCGGGGCAGGACTGTTGCGCCCGCTCGAGGATCCTGGTCGAGCGCGGCGTGTATGACCGCTTCATGGAGTTGCTCGAGCCCGCGGTGCGCGGCGTGGCGGTGGGCGACCCGGCGCTGGAGTCGAGCGAGATGGGTCCGCTGATCTCTGCGGAGCACCGGGCGAAGGTGGCGTCGTTCGTGCCTGACGACGCGCCGGTGGCGGTGCGCGGGTCGTGCCCCGATGGTGCGGGGAACTGGTTCGCACCGACGGTGCTGGCGCCGGTGGCGCCCGATGCCCGGGCGGCGGTCGAGGAGATCTTCGGTCCGGTGGTCGTGGTGATCCCCTTCGACGACGAGGCGGACGCGATCCGGCTGGCCAACGACACCCCCTACGGGCTGTCGGGCTCGCTGTGGACGCGCGACATCGGACGGGCGCTGCGGGTGGCACGGGCCGTCGAGACCGGCGCGCTGTCCGTCAACTCGCACTCGTCGGTGCGCTACTGGACGCCGTTCGGCGGCATGAAGCAGTCCGGCATCGGGCGCGAGCTCGGCCCCGATGCCCTCGAGGCCTTCAGCGACGTGAAGAACGTCTTCATCTCATCGGAGTAAGGAGCGACATGCACGAACCCGTTCCGTACGCGCACCGGCTCGCCGGCAAGGTCGCCGTCGTCACGGGAGGGGCGAGCGGCATCGGGCGCGCCATGTGCGAGCGCTTTGCCGCGGAGGGCGCGGTCGTCGCCGTGGTCGACCTCGACGAAGAGGCCGGCGGGGAAGTGGCGGCGGCGGTCGGTGGCCTGTTCGTACTGGCCGACGTGACCTCCCCGGACGAGGTCGAGGCGCTGTACGGCGAGGTGGCTGCCCGCCAGGGCGGCCTCGACATCTGCTGCAACAACGCGGGCATCAGCCCGCCTGACGACGACTCCATCCTCGAGACGGGGCTCGATGCGTGGGAGCGCGTGCAGCGGGTGAACCTCACGTCGGTGTACCTGTGCTGCAAGCACGCGCTGCCGCACCTGCTGGCACGGGGGAAGGGCTCGATCATCAACACGGCGTCGTTCGTGGCCGTGATGGGCGCCGCGACGAGCCAGATCAGCTACACCGCGAGCAAGGGCGGGGTGCTGGCACTGTCGCGGGAGCTCGGCGTGCAGTTCGCCCGCCAGGGGGTGCGGGTGAACGCGTTGTGCCCCGGGCCGGTGAACACCCCGCTGCTGACGGAGCTGTTCGCCAAGGACCCCGAGCGGGCGGCGCGACGGCTCGTGCACATCCCGATGGGGCGCTTCGGAGAGGCGTCGGAGATCGCGGCGGCGGCCGCCTTCCTGGCCAGCGACGACGCCTCGTTCGTGACGGCGTCGACGTTCCTGGTCGACGGCGGGATCTCGGGGGCGTACGTGACGCCGCTGTAGGGGCGCCGGCCGGCAGCCCGGCGACGCCTGTGCGGACCGGGCCGTGGCCGGCGGCGGAGGCGCCCAGACAGTACGGTTCTGCGGTACCGGGGGACTGTCGGCCCTGGGCTGCCGCAGAGGGGTAGGAGGGGCAATGACCGACCTGATCGAGCGCGTCGAAGCCGCGTATTCGGAGGGTGACGAGCCGGCGCCGCTGCAGGCGCACGACCTCGCCGCCACGGGCCGCGGCGGGGAGCCGGCGCAGGGCACGCGGGGGCTCAACCGTCCCGTCCACGTCCTCTTCGCCGTGGCCGCGGGCGGTTCGGCCGTGCTGCTGTTCGCGATGGCGTCGGGCCACTGGCACGGTGCGCGCGCGACGCTCGGCATCATCGCTGCGCTGGCGCAGGTCGTGGTGGCGGTCGGCGCGTTCTCACGCCCGTCCCGGGCGCTGTTCTGGGCCGCCGCGGCGGTCAACCTCGCGGTCGGGGGGTTCTGGGCCGTGGCGGCGGGCTCGCACACCGTGTCGTGGGCGACGGCGGGCATCGGCATCGCGCTGTCGGCCCTCGTGGTCGTCGTCGGCGCCCTCCTGGCCGTGCGGCCCGCGGTCGGCACGACGTGGTCGTCGGGCGCCTCGGTCATCGGTTCGATGATCCCGGTCGCCGTCGTCGCCGCGACCATCGGGGGGCTGTTCGGCACGACCATCGCGGCGACGGCCCCGCCGGCACACAAGAGCGGCGGCGGCGTGAACGCATCGGCGGCGCTGGCCCAGGCGACGACGGTCAAGGTGCCCGGGGAGAACTCCAAGACCTTCAAGAGCACGGTCGCCGGCAACGCCACCGAGCAGAGCGAATTGAAGAAGTTCGTCCCGCTCGACCCGGCGACCCAGGCGCTCGTGACCGAGCAGCTGGCGCAGGCCCGAGAGGCAGCACTGCGCTTCCCGACGTTCGGATCGGCCAAAGCGGCCGGCATGATCCTGGCTGGTGGCATGGCCCCCGGCGTCGGCGCGCACATGCAGAACATCAGTGGCTCGTTCAATGACGTGAACCCCGACGGAACGATCAATGCGGCGCACCCGGCTTCGTGGATCTATGCGGGCACCGGACCCAACGACCCCGTCGTCGGCATCATGTACATATCCTTCGGCCAGAGCGCCCCCGCGGGTTTTGCCGGACCGAACGACCACTGGCACCAACACAGCAACGTGTGCGTCAAGTTCTCCAACGGCATGATCGCTGTGCCCTTCGCGGTCGACCAGGACGTGACCCCGCAGGAATGTGCTGACGCGCACGGGACATTCATGAAGAGGACCGTTTGGATGGTGCACGCGTGGGTCGTGCCCGGTTGGGAGAGCCCCCAGGGCGTCTTCTCGCACGACAATCTGCACGTGTACTGCCCGGGCAACACCGACCTGACCAACGCCATCGGCATGTGTGACCGCCAGTCCTGAGCCATCTGTCGTCGCGCCGCTGACGGGCTCGCACCAGGACCACTCGCTGTGCCACATCTGATGCGTTCGGGCCGGCTGCGGCGGCTCTCGCTTCTGGGCAGTGCGGTCGTCTCGCTCCTCGTCGTCGGGTGGGCGGCACCGGCCGCCGCGCACGCCGCGGTCGTGTCGTCCTCGCCGGCCCCGGGCCAGCACCTCGCGAACGGGCCACGCGTCGTGCGGATCGTCTTCGACCAGCCGGTCCAGCCCGACAACGGCGGCCTGGTGGTGCTCGGCTCGAACGGTCAGGCGGTGCAGGTCGCATCGAGCCATCCGGTGCCGGACATGATCGAGGCCACGTTGCCGGCGTCGCTCGGGCCGGGCGCCTATGTGTCCAACTACACGGTCACCTCCGTCGACGGCCACGTGGTCAGCGGCGGCATCGTGTTCCTGGTCGGCAACGTGAAGGCGGGCGCCGTCGCGGTGGCGGCGCGGCCGCAGACCACGCTGACCAACTGGGTGGACGACCTCGGCCAGGGCCTCGTCTACCTGGGCGTGCTGGTGGCGGCCGGCCTGGCCTTCTTCGTGGCGTTCGTCCTGCGGGGCGGCGCCGAGGAAGGGTGGCTCCGCCGCTGGGCCTCCGCCGCCGCCGGTGTCGCCGTGGTCGGGATGGTGGTGACGGGGGCGGCGCAGTCGGTGCTCACGGGGGGCGGGGCGGCGTCCATCGTGCACTGGAGCATCGAGAAGCAATCGTTCAGCGGCAAATTCGGCGAGCAGTGCGCCGTCCAGCTCGCCGGCCTCCTCGTGTGCCTCGTCTCGTTCCGCCTGCGCACGATGATGACGCGCCAGTTCGCCGCCTTCTACGGACTGGTGGTCGCGGCCGGCGCATTCGTGCTCTTCGGGCACGCGCTCGTGTCACCCGAGAAGTGGCTCAGCACGACGGCGGACGTCGTGCACGTCGTGCTCGCCGCCATATGGGCGGGCGGGCTGGTCGGCCTGTTCACGGTGTTGCGGGCGCGGGTGAGGGTCGCCCGGCGGACCGGCGCGTTCGTGGTGCGGGCCCGCGGCGACGCGCCCGGCGGTCAGGGTGCGCCGCGCCCGGCTCCGTCCGGCGCGGCGACGGCGGGGATGGCCGCCTTCGCGCCGTCGACACGGGCCACCGCGGTGCTGGAGCGCCCGGCCACCGTGGGCCCCCGGCCGACGGACGCCACCGACGGCGGTGGCGACGACGACACCCACGACGGCACGGGCGGGGGCGATGGCTCGCTGCTGGCGTCGACGTCCGGTGTCGTCGGCCGCTTCTCCACGTTGGCGGGGATCTCCTTCGCCGGCATCATCGTCGCCGGCACGTTCCTCGCCGTCGCCGAGGTGGGGTCGGTGGCCAACCTCTTCGAGACCGGCTACGGCCAGCTGCTGCTCCTCAAGCTCGGGCTCGTCGGCCTGTTGCTGTTCCTCGCCGGCTACAACCGCTACCTGTTGCTGCCGGGCCTGTTCGCCGCGTCGGCGTCGGGGCGGGCCGGGGTGGCGTGGGGCTGGCGGCGCCTGGTCTCGACGGTCCGCCTCGAGGCCCTCGGCATGGTGGCGGTGCTCGGTGTCACCGCGGTCCTCGCCAACGGCACGCCGAGCAACGGTGCCGCCGCGCCGCCGCCGGTGGCGTTCTCGCAGAGCCGGCCGTTCGACGGCGGCCACGTCTCGCTGCACATCAGCCCGAATGACGCGCTGGTCAACGACTGGACCGTCCAGTTCACCGACGCCCACGGCGTTGCCGCGGACCTGGCGGAGAGCGTGTCGATCTATCTCTTGCTGCCGGCGCAGAACGTCGGCCCGATCGAGTCCGACATGAAGAAGGTGGGCGTTGGGCGCTTCGTCCTGGCGAACAGCCCGAACCCGCCGATCGTCGGGAAGTGGCAGGTCGTCCTGCAGGTGCAGGTCTCCGAGTTCAGCCAGCCCAACGTCAGCTTCGTCGACACCGTGCAATAGCGGCGACGCGCGTTTCACCACGAAAGGGGAACCGACCAATGAGAAGGCTGTGCCTGACCGCGGCGGCGATGCTCGGCGCACTGGTGCTCACCGCGGGTACGGCCGCCGTGGCGTCGGCGCACGTGACCGTGAGCCCGTCGTCGATCCCCAAAGGCACGTCCGACGTCCTCTTGACGTTCCGAGTGCCGAACGAGTCCACGAGCGCGTCGGTGGTCGGCCTGAAGATCCAGTTCCCGCTCACGCACTTCATCGTCTCGGTGAGCCCCGAGGCGGGCTCCGGTTGGCAGGTCAACGTGACCAGGTCGGCGCTGCCCAAACCCGTCACGACCGACGACGGCACGTTCACCTCGATCACCAGCGAGATCGACTGGAGCGGCGGCACCATCCCGGTCGACCAATTCGGGGAGTTCAACGTGCTGGCCCAGGGCATCCCGACGGACACGGGCCAGCTCGTGTTCAAGGCGATCCAGACCTACAGCGACGGCTCCGTGGTCTCGTGGATCGAGGTGCCGAGCAAGGCCGTGCCGAACCCGCCCAAGCCGGCCCCGACCATCACGCTGAGGTCGGCGAACGGTTCGGGAGCCGCCACGACGACCGCCGTGCCCGCCGCCGCGGCACCAGCCACGGGCGGCGGCTCGGGCACCAACGCGCTCGCCGTCGCCGCGCTCGTCCTCGCCGGCTTCGCTGTATTGGCGGCGCTGCTGGCCGTCTGGCTGGGACGCCCGCGCCTCGGCCGGCGCGGCGAGGGTGAAGAGGGGGCGGCCGGCTGAGGGTCCGGCCCCGCCCCCGGATGGCGTGACGGCTCAGCTCTTCGAACCGGTCTGCAGCGGCTCGGCGAGGTAGGGCCCGTCGGGTCCGAAGCCGAGGTGCGCCATTGCGACCGGCCGCGGTGGGCCGGGGTTGGGCAAGGTGGAGCACCAGGGCGTGTAGAGCATCCAGATGCCGGCGCCGTTGGAGAAGACCGACTCCTCTCCCGGTCCGGCGCCCTGCGCGTCGGACGCGAGAAGCGGTGACGACGACGTGTCGTGGCAGGGACCGAGCGGGCCGGCACAGCGCGCGACCCCGACGGCGTAGCTCGTCTGGTTGAACCAGCCGCCGGAGTAGAAGAGGTAGTAGGCCCCCTGCACGAGGACCATCTGTGGCGCCTCGACGATGGCGTTCTGCCACGCCTCGTCCGGCGAGAAGATCTCGGTCGGCGCGCCGAGGAGGCGCAGGCCGTCCGCGCTGAGGGGCTGGCTCCAGATCGCGGTCGGGATGTCCGTCTCGAGCGAGTTCTGGTCCGACTTCCAGATCATGGACGGCAAGCCGTTCGAGTCGACGAACACGCGCGGATCGATCGAGCCACCCATCGACTGCTGGCAGATGAAGGGCGTCGCCGACGCGATGTAGGGGCCGGCCGGGTTCGTGCTGATGGCGTCGCCGATACACATCGTGGGTGGCGACGACCCCGCGAGCTCCGAAGTGAAGTACAGCATGTAGTGGTTGCCGAACGACGCGACGTCCGGCGCCCACATGGTGTCCGGCGTCGCCCAGGCGGGCGGGTCGGGGAGCGCGTCGCTCGGCGCACTCCACTGCCCGAACACCGTTCCCGAACGAACCGGCACTTCCTGGGGCACCCGGTCCTGGGAGGTGAACAGGTAGTAGCGCCCGTTCTGCACGTAGACGAAAGGGTCGGGCTGATCGGGGCCCGAGTTGACGATGATGCCGGGGTTCTGGGGATCGGCCAGCGCAGGCGGCTGGGAGTACGACGTGCGCAACCCGAGCGCGCTGGTCCCGACCGCGGCGCCCAGTGTGGACGCCGTCGTCAGGGCGGCCATGCGACCCAGGTGCGCCACCCGGGCCACGCCCGCTTCCCGGGCGGCGCCGGCGCCCGCGTTCGGCGCGTGCAGCGAGACGACGGCCGCCACGCCGAGCGACACGGCGACGACGACGGTGACAGCGCCCGCGATGACGCCGCGGCGGTGAGGTGCAGCGTGGGTGGCCCGCCTCAGCATGGGGAAGAACTGGGGACGGCGGCGGTGACCCTTGGGGATGACCGGGAGAAAGGTGGGGAGAACGTCTGGATTTCGCGAATCGCCATTGACCGAGCGCGGCGGGAAGCGCAATCTGTCTCCAGTTCGGAGACAAAAGCCCGCCGAACCTCAAGCGACCACCGCAAGGTGGAAGCGAGGGAAGCCCAAAGGGAAGCCGCAAGGCGGAACAGCGGGAAGCCGAGAGAACACCGCAAGGTGGGATCGAGGGATGGGAGCGAGCCCTGCAAGGGGAGCGTGACCGGAGTGGGCTGGAAGCTTCGTACAAAGATGGTCCGTGGTGCGTCACGGCGACTTCCCTGGAGTCGTCGGGGCCGGCACAGGCGGGGGTTGTCCGACACGACCACCGCCTGCTGCCAGCGGGTCATCGTGAACGCGGCCCCGAGGAGCACGGGAGGCTTAGGCCGAACGGTTACTCGTGGTTGCGTCGCGTCCGGGCACCGTCTTGCCTCCCCGTTCCCCATGTTGGAGTAACGGCGGTGGCGCACCTTTCCCACGCCGGGGCAGAAAATGGGAGGGCAAAGGTCGATTTCGTGTGCCGCCGGCCCCGACGGCCAGCGGTGGATCAGTGCAGGGAGGGCCAGAGCCGCGCCGGTCGTTCGCCTGCGGCGATCTGGCGGTTCAGCTCGGCCTGCACGAGGGCGAGGTCGTCGGGATGGGTCACCCCGACACAGCGGCCCTCGGCCGGCAGCACCGAGAAGGCGCTCGTCCCGAGGGACTGGGCGACCACCTCGGGCAGCAGGACCTCCTTCTCCTCGGAGGCGTCCACGGTGGCATCGAGGGCCGCCTGGAGGACCTTGTGGAACCCGGGGGTGAAGCCCCAGAGGTTCATGGAGACCCGCGCGTCGCCGGACAGCGAAGCCGGCTCACGGCCGTCGCCCGCCACGAACCCGCCCTCGGGGAGCGCACGCACCTGGCGTCGTTCGTCCACTCCGAGGAGATGGCCCGCCGCGTCGACCTGACAGATCCCCCGCGTCACCGGGGAGAAGCCGATGGTGGCGTCGGCCAGGCGATAGCCCACCAGGGCGTTGGTGTCGTCGTCACCCTGGACGTGCTCGGCCAGGAGCCTGCAACCGGCGACCCCGTAGACGTCGTCCGCGTTGCCCACGCCGTAGGGCGCGTCACCCACGAACTCCGCCGCGCTCAGCACGGCGTCGACGGTGCCTCGGGGCTCGGGCTGCAGCGCGAAGCGGACGTCGACCGCGTCGGGCCAGGTGCGCTCCACGTGGCAGCGGATGGCAGGCCCCGTCTCCGGTCCGAGCACCAGCACGATGGTGGAGAACCCGGCGGCCAGCGCGTCGGACGCCACGAGGTCGATGACGGCCTCGCCGTGCGTTCCGACGGGCGCCAACGGCTTGCAGCCGCCGTACCGCTTGGCGCGTCCCGCGGCCAGGATGACGATGGCCGGGCCCGCGTTCTCCTGCCCGCTCATGTGGTCCAGCGCACGATCGCGCTGGCCCAGGTCATCCCGCCGCCGAACCCGGTCAGCAGGACGTGGTCGCCTTCGCGCACGCGGCCGCGCTCGAGGGCATCGTTGAGGGCGAGGGGGATCGAGGCCGACGAGGTGTTGCCGTAGCGGTCGATCACCACCGCGGTGCGCGCCTCGGGGATGCCGAGGCGCTGGCCGGCGGCCTGGATGATGCGGAGGTTGGCCTGGTGCGGCACCATCAGCGCGACGTCCTCGGGGCGGAGCCCGGCGTCGGCCATGGCGCGCTCGGCCGATTCGACGACCACGCGGACGGCGCGGCGGAAGACCTCCTTGCCGTCCATGTACAAGGTGGCACCGTGGTCGCATTTGAGCAGGTGCCGGAGCGACCCGTCGGAGTTGAGGTTCCAACTGAGCAGAGCGCCCGGGCCGTCCACCGGCTCGACGACCACCGCCCCGGCTCCGTCGCCGACCAGGATGGCGATGCGGCGGTCGTCCATGTCGGTGATGCGCGTGAGCGTCTCGGAGCCGACGAGCAGGACCGGGCCCGAGCCCACGGCGACGAGGCCCGCCGCAGCGACGAGGCCGTAGACGAAGCCCGAGCACGCGGCGTTGAGGTCGACGGCGCCGCCGCGCATCCCGATGCCGCTCTGCACCGTCGTGGCCGTGCCGGGGACGATGCCGTCCGGTGTCGTGGTCGCGAGCAGCAGGTTGTCGATGTCCGCGGGGGTCCGGCCGGCCCGGGTCAAGGCCGCCTGCGCAGCCTCGATGGCGAGACCGCTCGTGGTGCCGCCGATGCGACGCTCGCGGATCCCGGTGCGTTCCATGATCCACTCGTCGCTCGTGTCGAGGCGGACGGCGAGGTCGTCGTTGGTGACCACCTTGTCCGGTACCGCGATGCCCCAACCGGTGATCCGGATCCCCCTCACGCGTCCGTCCCGGCGCGGACACCGTGGATGGCGACGAACCCAGCGTCGCCGTAGATGATCCCGCCTGTATTCACCGTGACACCGAGGCGCGGGCCCGACACCTGGCGATCGCCCGCCCGTCCCCGGAATTGGTCCGCCAACTCGACGACCTGGGCGAGACCGGTGGCCCCGAGGGGATGGCCGCGTCCGACGAGGCCACCGCTCGGGTTCACGACGAGCCCGGGCGTGTCGAAGCGGGTCGCCCCGGCCTCGGTGGCGGGGCCCGCCTCGCCACGGCCGAAGAAGCCGAGGGACTCGAGGGCGAAGATCTCCTC
>DATAYX010000105.1:0-6480 GCA_036272355.1 Acidimicrobiales bacterium | reverse complement strand
GCCTGCATGCCCGAGCGGCTGCGGCTCCGCCACGTGAGCCGCGCCGAATCGGCGAGTCCCGCCATCGGGAGCGCCGCCCTGCACCAGCTGGAGCAGGCAGATCTGTTGCGGCGTGCCATTGGCTGACGCACACCACGTCGTCGTGGACGGGTCGAACCTGGCCACGGAAGGCAGAAGCTCCCCGAGTCTGAAGCAACTCGACGAGGCTGTCCGCGCCTATGCGAGCGAGGATCCGGGCGTCAACATCATCGTGGTCGTCGACGCCACGTTCGAGCACCGTGTCTCGGAGGCCGAGCGCGATGAGGTGCGCAACGCGATGCTCAACGGCGAAGTCATCTCACCACCGGCCGGAGCGATCGGCCGGGGTGACGCCTTCGTGCTCCGCATCGCGGAGCGCACGGACGCGACAGTGCTCTCCAACGACTCTTTCCAAGAATTCCACGGCGAGCACCCGTGGCTCTTCAATGAAGGCCGGCTGATCGGCGGCAAGCCCGTTCCGGGCGTCGGATGGATCTTCACGCCCCGGGTACCGATCCGTGGCCCCAAGAGCCGGGCGGCAACCGCCGAGGCGAAGGCGAAGGTGGACGACCACGCGTCGGCACCCGCCAAGGCCGCGGAGTTGGCGCGGGCCGCCAAGAAGGCAGCCAAGCGGGGCGGCAAGTCCAAAAAGGCGTCCACGAAGGTGGCGGCCGCCAGCGTTGGCACCGTATGGCCGATCAAACCGAACAAGCCGCCGCCGGGCCGGGGCAAGGTCGATCCTGTCGTCTCGAGCGCAATCGAGGAAGCGGTCGAAGAGGCACTACATCCGCCCAAGCCCGAGAAGCCGCGAGGTTCGTCGAAGAAGCAGGCCACTGCGAAGAAAGCGCCGCCGCAAAAGAGTGCGAAGGCGAAGAAGGAGGCCCTCGGCAAGGCGAAGACACAGACCCAGGCGAACCCGGAGCAAGGCGACGCCAACCAGCGCAAGAAGCGGTCTGCGCCGCCCCCGGCGGTGAACGAGCCGCTGGCTTTCATCAACTTCGTGGCCGCCTTCTCCGTAGGCGGCGCGGTGGACGGTGAGGTGGTCTCGTTCACTTCTCACGGCGCGATGGTGGACGTGCCGCTGCCCGGTGGCGGCGTCTTGCATTGCTATATCCCACTGACCGCCATGGGAACCCCGCCTCCGACCAAAGCGCGGAAGGTGCTCAAGAAGGGGGAGGTTCGTCCGTTCGTGCTCGCGGGACTCGACCCGCCCCGGCGCGTTGCCGAACTCGCCCTGCCGATTGAGGAACGACCCAGGAAGCAGCGCGCCGGCGCAACTACACAAGCCGCGCCCGCTCCTGCGAAGAAGGTCGGCAAGAAACAAGCGCAGCCTTCGGCGACCCGCCGGCCCCCGGTCAAGAAGCGACAGACCCCGGGCCGGAAGGCCGCCGCCAAGAAGCAGGCGACGAATGCTCCGGCGAAGAAGGCGAAGGCGAAGGCGCCGGCATCGACGGCACCGAGGAAGAAGGTGGCCAAAGCGAAAAAGGTGGCCAAGACCGCCACCGCCAAGGCGCCAGCCCGGACGGCAGCCAAGACCGCCAAGACAGCCAAGACCGCCAAGACCGCCAAGACCGCCGGGAAGCGGTCCGTCCGTGCCAAGAAGGCACCCGCCAAGAAGGCGTCCAAGTCCAGGGCGTGATGTCGCTGCCCATGGATACCCTCGCTGCATGACGCCGCCGCGTCCCGACGACGTGCTCCCGCACCGGGCGCCGTTCCTCTTTGTCACCGAGGTGACCTCGGTCGAGCCCGGCGTTTCCGCGCGGGGCTTCTGGGAACTCACCGGAGACGAGTCGTTCTTCGCCGGCCACTTTCCCGGGCGCCCCACCTTGCCCGGCGTGCTCATGGTCGAATCGCTGGCGCAACTCGGCGGGATCGCCGTGCTCCTCGACGAGCGCTATGCCGGCAAGCTGCCGCTCTTCGGGGGGATCGAGCGGGCCCGCTTCCGGCGTCAGGTCGTCCCCGGCGACAAGCTCGAGCTCGAGGTCTCCATGGACCGGTTGTCCGCGCGTGCCGGCAAGGGCCACGGCAAGGCGACGGTCGGCGGTCAGACCGCCTGTGAAGCCGATCTGCTCTTCGTCATCGTCGACGGCGAGGGAGGTGCGGGCTGATGCGGCTCGCGACCTGGAACGTCAACTCGCTCACCGCTCGCCTTCCCAGAGTCACCGAGTGGGTCGAGGCCAACCAACCGGACGTTCTCTGCATGCAGGAGACCAAGCTGGCCGACGACAAGTTCCCCGAAAAGGAGTTCGCCGAACTGGGATACGAGACGGTCTCCAACGGCGATGGTCGGTGGAACGGAGTCGCGATCGCGAGCAGGGTCGGGCTGGAGGGCGTCACGCGTGGCTTCGGCACCCCGGACGACGACCACGGCCGGCGCGTCATCTCGGCGAACTGCGCCGGTACCCGGGTGTTCTCGGTCTACGTGCCCAACGGCCGCGCGCTGGACAACGAGTTCTATGCGGTCAAGTTGGCCTGGCTGGCCCAACTGCGCACGGCGATCGACCAGACCTGTCCGCGGGGGTCGTCACTCGCCGTGGCCGGTGACTTCAACGTGGCGCCGGACGACGGCGACGTGTGGGACCCGGCCGCCTACGTCGGTGCCACGCATGTGAGCGAGCCCGAGCGGGCAGCGCTCCGCAATATCGAGGACTGGGGGCTCGACGACGTCTTCCGCCGCTTCAACGAGCCGGGGGTGTTTACGTGGTGGGACTACCGGGCGGGGGATTTTCACAATGGTCGAGGTATGCGCATCGACCTCGTGTTGGTGAGCGATGACTTGGTCGAGCGCGCCACTGGCGCCTACCGCGACCGAGACGCAAGAAAGGGTAAGAAGCCTTCGGATCACGCGCCCGTCGTCGTGGACTTTGCCAACTCGTGATCGGGACTGCGCGTGGCCGTCGCCAAGAAGCAGCGCCGGAGCGCTGATCGGACAAGCGGCATCTCCGAAGCACGGCCCGGCTACCCGAGGTTCAGGAGGAGGTCACGCAGCGGCGTGCCGTCGCAGATCCGGGTGATTTCGTCGAGGTCCTCGGGAGTCACCGCGCTCTGGACCTCGGGCCACGTCCGCGCGCCATCCTTGACGTAGCGAAGGAAGATCTCCCAGATGGCCAGCCGCTTCCGGAGGCGTTCCACTTCGGACGCAAAGTTCTCGTAGTCGATCGGCGGACTGTCCGAAAAGTCAGCGTCGTCGCTCTCGTCGCTCTCCACGTCTTGCAGATCACGTTGGAGCTGTTCGAGCCCTTTTTCTTTGGGCGGTTTGGGCGGTTTGGGCGGTACGTCGTCGAGGTCGCGTCGGAGCTGCTCGATGCCCTTCTCGATCAACTCTGCTCGCCGCTTTATGCGGTGGGCGTCGTCGGCCTGTCTTTGCATCTTCACCCTCCGCCCCGCGATACAAGTGCTGGGAAGCACCGCCACTGGTCGCATCTTGACAGTGCGTATGCAGGCCCCTTAGAGCCGTTCGGCTCTATTGGAAGGTGAGTTGTCGGCCGATTGATTGATCCGTTGTCGGACCGTTGAGCCACGTCGGCGGCGCGGTCAGAGCAGAACTTCAATGAGCGATGGTCCTGCTTCGGTGAAGCCTGTTTCGAGTGCGGCCGCGAGGTCGTCCGCGCTTTCGGCTCGGTGCGCAGGGACACCCATTCCTTGGGCGAGCGCGCAGAAATCGAGATCCGGTTCGGTGAGGTCCAACAGCCGACGGGCCTGGGGTCCGCCGCCGTCTGCGCCGACGCGGTGCAGTTCGATGTTCAAGATCGCGTAGCTCCGATTCGACAGCACGACCGTCGTCACGTTGAGCCCCTCACGGGCCTGGGTCCACAGCGCTTGGATGGTGTACATCGCGCTGCCGTCTGCCTGGAGACAGAGGACGGGACGATCCGGCGCCGCGACGGCCGCACCGGTGGCCATCGGGAGCCCGATGCCGATGGCGCCGCCCGTGAGCGTGAGCCAGTCGTGCCGCGGCGCCCCGGCTGTCGCGGCCGAGATGAACAGGCCCGACGTGTTGCCCTCGTCCACGACGATGGCGCCCTCGGGCAGCACCGCACCGACAGCCGCGGACAACGATTCGGTCGTCAGCGGACCTGTCGGGCGGTCTGGCCGCAGCGCCGGTGCCGGAGTGCCGCCGTCGGCCGGGGCACCGACCGCCTCGGCGAGAGCCTCCAGCGCGACCACCGCGTCCTCGCCGGGCCGGGCCAGCGTGTGCACCGTGCAGCCCTCCGGCACGAGGTCGCTGGCCTTGCCCGGGTAGGCGAAGAAGGAGACCGGCCGCGTCGTGTCGACGAGCACCAGGTGGCGGACGCCTTCGAGCTGGCCCTGCGCCATCTCGGCGAAGTAGGCGAGCCGTTCGACGGCGGGGATGCCCGCGCCGCGCTCGAGGTTCGCGGGAAACGTCTCGCCGAGGAGCGCGGCGCCCGTGGTGACCGCGACCCGGCTCGCCGCGTGCAGCGCGTCAGCGCGGAGCGCGCGGCCGCCGAGGAGGAGCGCCGTGGGCTCGCCCGAGCGCAGCGCCTTGGCCACCTCGTCCACCGCGTCGGCCGGCACGACCGTGCGCCGTCCTACCGGCCGCGGCGGGCACGGACCGGTGGAGGACTCGGACCACGAGGCGTCCGCCGGCAAGACCAGCGTCGCCACACAGCCGGGTGGGCCCATCGCAGCGGCAACCGCGTCGGCGGCGTCAGCGGCCACGTCGTCGGCCCGCGCCGTCGAGCGGTACCAGCCCGACACGGGACCAGCGATCGACTGGATGTCCGACTGCAGCGGCGCGTCGTAGCGAGCGTGGTAGGTGGCGTGGTCACCCACGACGTTGACCACGGGCGTGTGCGCCCGCCGCGCGTTGTGCAGGTTGGCCAGCCCGTTGCCGAGACCGGGCCCGAGATGCAGCAGCGTCGCCGCCGGCCGTCCGGCCACCCGGCCGTACCCGTCGGCGGCTCCGGTTACGACGCCCTCGAACAAACACAGGACCCCGCGCATCGCGGGCACGTCGTCGAGCGCGGCGACGAAGTGCATCTCCGAGGTGCCGGGGTTGGCAAAGCAGACGTCGACGCCGGCGTCGACCAGCGTGGAGAGGAGGGCACGGGCACCGTTCACGACGCGGCTCCTGTTCCCGTTTCTGCCCCACTTGCGCCGAGCACCCGTTCCTGACCGAGGATGCCGAGCGGATCGAAGACCTTCTTGATCGAACGCATCAACTCGACGGCGGCCGGGTCGGCCATCTCCAGGAAATAGGGCATCTTCTCGGTGCCGAGGCCGTGCTCGCCCGAGATGGCGCCGCCCGCCTCCACCGCGATCCGGAAGATGTCGTGGGTGATCGCCTTGCGCTTCTCGACGTCCGGCTGGAACACCGCAAGGTGGACATTGCCGTCGCCCACGTGGCCGCACCCGCTCACGAAGGTCTCGTGCGCCGTCGCGACCTCGGCGACCTTGGCCAGGTAGTCGGGAATGGCGGCGCGGGGGATCACGGCGTCGATGATGTCGTCACACCCCGCCGCCTTGCTCACGAAGAACAGCCTCTCCCGGGCGGCGATCAGCGAGCTGCCCGCCTGCGGCGGCAGGACGTAGACGTCGATCGCACCGAGATCGCCCAACAGTGTGCCGAGCCGTTCCACGTCCTCGTCCAGGCGCGACTCCGACGACTCCTCGAGCACCACGATGAGGTAGGCAGTCGCCTGCTGCTGCACGTCCTCGGGGATGCCGAGGTCGAGGCCCGCCGCCCGGGTCATGCTGCCGAGCACGAGGGCGTCGGCGTATTCGAGGATTGTCGGGTTGACCCCGCTGGCGACGATCCGGGGCACCGCGTGCGTGACCTCGGCGAGGGTGGCGAAGGGGACCAGCACGGTCGTGGTCTCGGTGAGGCGGGGCTGGACCTTGACCGTCACCTCGGTCGTCACGGCGAGCGTTCCCTCGGAGCCGACGAGCAGCTGCGTCAGGTCGTAGCCGGTGGAGCACTTCACGAACTTCCCGCCGGTGCGCAGCACCCGGCCGTCGGCCAGCACGACCTCCAGGCCGAGGACGTGCTGCCGGGTCACGCCGTAGCGGACGGCGCGCATCCCGCCGGCGTTGGTGCCGACGTTGCCGCCGAGCGAGGCGGTCTGCTCGCCCGGTGAGACCGGATAGGTCAACCCGAGCGGGAGGAGCGCCGCGTTGAGTTGCTCGAGCGTGACGCCGGGCTCCACGACGGCGACCTGGTTCTCGGTGTCGATCTCCCGGATGCGGTTCATCCGGTCGAACGCAAGGAGGATCCCGTCGGCGATGGGGAATGCAGCGCCCGAGAGCCCGGTCCCGCTGCCGCGGGCGACGACGGGCACGCGGTGCTCGGTGGCGACCCGCAGGATCTCGGAGACCTCGTCCGTCGTGCCGGGCTGCACCAGAGCGAGCGGCACGACGGGAGCGAGCGTCAAGGTTTCATCGTGGGTGTAGTCGGTGTGGATCGCTGCGCCCACAAGGACGTGGCTCTCGCCTACGGCCTTG
>DATAYX010000104.1:0-6455 GCA_036272355.1 Acidimicrobiales bacterium | reverse complement strand
TTCAACGCGGTCGAGCCAGGCTTCACTGCCACCGATCTCACCCCGTTCAGCAGCGCCGGCCAACCCGTGGAGGAAGGTGCCGAGGTCATCGTGCGCATGGCCACCATCGGCAAAGACGGCCCCACCGGCACTTTCTGGGAGGGTGAGGCCGAACTCGCCTGGTGAGGCTCGGGGCGGCCCGATGTGTACTACGTCAAAGTACGGCGGCTCGCTCCCGGCGGACCGGGACAGTCAGGACGCCTGAGTTCGATACTCCTCAACCGCATCGATCGGGATGTGTGCAATTCCGTTGACCATCTCGTAGCGGATCTCTCGGCCGTACACGAGGCTCAACAGCTCCTTGGTCGACGTGTCGAGACGGCGTGCGGCTTCTGATGCCCTGAGCCGCTCAGTGGACATCGGGTCCTCCTTGTTGAAGCCCCAGCTTACGAGTCAGGAGCTGGATCTGACTCTCGACTTGGACAAGCACACTGAGTGGTCGGTCTCGATGAGGACGTCCCGGCTGTCGTCAGGTGATGCCAGTAGACAAAGGGTCTCCTCGACTTCGAAATAGACACTCTCAGGTGGCTGCTCTGTTGGCGGCTGCACGCCGGAGAACGGTCGGGAGAGACCATCCCGGTCGTGCAGCTCGGGGATGGTCCATAAGCGGAGCAGTCAGGCTGCAGCGTTGCGCTACCAGCAAGGCGCTGTCGGGACCCGCTGCAACGTCGTGCGGCGAACCCAACGGCATAGTGGCGGGATGAAGTCATGACTCGAACCGAAGTGACGAGCAACGAGGTCCCGCTGAGCAGCAACAATCGTTCTTCGGATGTGCGCGACTCCGCTCAGATCCGAAGAACCCGAAGAGAGCGGCCGACCAGGATCGAACTGGCATCATCAGCTTGGAAGGCTGAGGTTCTACCATTGAACTACGGCCGCGAACCGGTGGGCATTCTAAAGCCTCTACTCTCGACGCCGTGGACGCTCTCTTCGAACGGGTCGGCGGACAGGCGTTCTTCGTCGACTTGGTCGACCGCTTCTACCTCGGGGTTGCCGGCGATCCGCTGCTGCGTCCCCTCTATCCGGACGACCTCAAGGAATCGGCGGGCCATCTCGCGTTGTTCCTGATGCAGTACTGGGGTGGGCCCCCGACCTACAACGAGCAGCGCGGGCATCCGCGGCTGCGCATGCGCCACGCCCCCTTCGTCATCGGCCCCGCGGAGCGCGACGCGTGGTTGCGCCACATGCACGACGCCCTCCGGGAACTGCAGGGCGCCGGGCGCATCGACGCCGCGGACACCGAGGAGCTCGGTGCCTACCTCGACATGGCCGCCCACCAGCTGGTCAACACCGCCTGACCAGGGCGACGCTCAGTCCGTGAAGACCGGCGTCCGGCCTTCCTTGCGGGCCGCCACGGACTCCTCGAAGTTGCGTGTCAGGCACCGGACGAACAGTTGCGACGTGCCTTCCGCGTCCGTGTGCGACTGGAAGCTGCTGGCGTCGAGGCTGTTCCAGAGCTGGCGCTTCGTGAGCTCCACCCCGGCCCGGCTCCACCCGTTGATGCGGTCGGCCAGCTCGAAGCACGCCGCCAACAGCTCGGAACCGGGCACGACCCGCGAGACGATCCCGATCCGCTCGGCCTCGTCGGCATCCACGTCCCGGCCGGTCAGCATGATCTCGGTGGCCCGCGTCTGCCCCACAGAGCGGGGCAGCAGGTAGCTCAGACCGAGCTCGGCCGCCGTGAGGCCGTTGTTGATCCCCGCCGCCCGGAAGTAGGCGTCCTCGGACGCCAGGCGGAGGTCGGCGCACAACGCCAGGCAGAAGCCGCCGCCGATGGCCGCGCCGTTGACGGCTGCGATCACCGGCTGGTGTAGCCGGCGGACGGTCGCCATGACGTCGTCGAGCATCTCCATCGACCGCAGCGCGATCGTCGGGAGCGTCAGCCCGTCGATGTTCGGGATCGAGCCCGGGTTTTCGTGGTCGGCGCCCGAGCAGAAGCCCCGACCCGCGCCCGTGATCACCACAATGCGGACCGCATTGTCGGTGCCGACCTCGCGCAGCGCGTCACGGAAGGGGATCATGACGTCGAACGCCATGGCGTTCATCCGCTCGGGCCGGTTCAGCGTGACGACGGCAACACCTGGGTGCGGCCGAGTGACTTCGGTGAAGGACATGCTCGGGCATCGTAGAGGCCGCAAGCGCCCCGCCCGGCCCTATGAGGCGGCTCCCTCTTCGGGCTCCAACCTCTTCTCTTGTTCCTGCCGGTGGGCGATCGTCCCCTTTGGTGCGCTCTCGGCGCGGGCCATCCACCGCAGGCGGGCCGCTCGGGCGTCCCACGAGTAGACGACGGCGGTTCCCGCTATGAAGTCGTCGAGCGCCCGCCGTTCGCGTTGGAAGATGATGCCCCAGAACGCAAACCAGAAGAACAAGACGCTGAGCGCGAGCCCGATCGTACGCAGCACGGCTTGCTTGGTGCCGATCGGGCCTCCTTCGACCGTCACGACCTGCAACCCGAAGACGGCCATCCCGATCGTTCTCCCGCCCACGGCCCATTGGTAGGAGTAGTAGAGGAACTCCCAGACGGCGAGAATGGCCACGGCGAGCAGCCGGTGGTTGCTCAAGGTGTACGAATTGCCGGTGAACAGCTTGTAGGCGGCATTGAAGAGCGCGACGCCCAGCGTGTAGAGCCCCCACGATGCCCCGACGTCTGCGCCGAACGCGACGAGGCGGCTCACTGCGCCCGCGTAATGGCCTTGCCGGCCGACCGTCAGTTCCGGCGCGGGACCGGGCAGGGTCATGCTCACGATGCCCGAGCCTCCCTCGGCTCGACGAGCAGCGGAGGGCCCTCCGGCCATTCGGCGATCCGGCGCCGCCGCCCGATCAGGCGGTTGCCCCAGCGGAAGATGAAGTCGTCCAGCCCGACGCCCTGCGCCCGGATGACGTCGAGGACCTCGGTGAGGATGCCGGTCGTCGACCGGGCGATGATCGAACCGAGCTCGGTCTGCTCGACCAGCGCGTCGATGTCGATCTTCTCGACGATCGCATTGATGTCGAGCCGGTCGATGATCTTCTCCACGTCGACCCGGTCGATGATCTTGTCGACGTCGACCTTGCTGATCACCTTGTCCACGTCCACGCGGCTCACGACCTTGTCGATGTCGACACGGTCGATCAGGGCATCGATGTCGATCGCCTCGATCACCATCGGCACGATCCGCTCCGCCAGAGCCTGGGCGAGCTGCTCCATCCGGGCCCCGATGGGGTTGGGGCTCACCGCGGCACCCGGGATGGTGACATTCCCGCGATCATCTCACTCCGACCGGCGCATGTGGGCGATCGATCGGGTACCGTCGCAAAAGACCGGACCGCACGAAGGGAGAGAACGGCATGGAAATCGAGCGCTATGAGAACGGCGTCCCGTCCTGGGTGGATCTGGGCAGCCCCGACCTCGCCAAAGCCAAGCAGTTCTACGGCAGCTTGTTCGGTTGGAACACGCCCGAAGGCCCACCCGAGGCGGGCGGCTACAGCGTGGCCGACATCGGGGGCAAGACGGTCGCCGGCCTCGGCCCCAAGATGGACCCGAACATGCCGACCGTCTGGATGTCCTATGTCAACGTGGACAGCGCCGACGACACCGTCGCCAAGGTGACCGCCGGCGGCGGGACGGTCCTCGCGCCGCCGATGGACGTGATGGAGGCCGGGCGCATGGCCGTCTTCGCCGACCCGGTGGGCGCCGTGATCGGGGTGTGGCAGCCCCACCAGCACACCGGCGCGCAGCTGGTCAACGAGCCCGGCACCCTCTGCTGGAACGAGCTCGTCGCGACGGACCTCGACACGTCCAAGGCGTTCTACAAGGCCGTCTTCGACTGGGACGCCGAGGACCAGGGTCCTCCCGGGGGCCCACCCGCCTACACCGAGTGGAAGATCTCGGGCCGCTCGGTCGGCGGCATGATGCCCAAGAACGACATGATGCCGGCGGACATGCCGCCCAACTGGGGCGTGTACTTCGCCGTTCCCGACACGGACGCGGCCGTCGAGAAGATCAAGGAGCTCGGCGGGTCCGTCCTGCTTCCCCCCACCGACATCGAACCGGGGCGCTTCGCCGTCGTCATGGACGACCAGGGCGCGCCGTTCAACGTCATCACGATGAAGAGCTGAGCCGTGGAACGGCGGCGTCTGGGACGCACGGGCCACGAGTCGTCGGTCGCCGTGCTCGGCGGGGCCGCCTGCTGGGCCGCCGCGGTCGAGGAGGCGGGGGAGTGGCTGCGCGCGGCGCTCTCGCACGGCGTCAACCACCTCGACATCGCACCCCAGTACGGGGCCGCGGAGTCCGTGGTCGGACCGCACCTGGCGGCAGTGCGCGACGACATCTTCATTGCGGGCAAGACGCTGCGCGCCAACCCCGAGGGCGTGCAGGACCAGTTCGACAACACCCGGCGTCTGCTCAACGCCGACGTGCTCGATCTCTACCAGGCCCATGCCGTGACCTCGCTCGAGGAGCTCGACCGGCGGTCACCCGCGCTCGAGAAGATCGTCTCGTTGCGCGAGGCCGGCCACACCCGCTTCGCAGGGATCACGGGACACGACCTCGAGGTGCCACGCGCCCATCTCGAGGCGCTGCGGCGCTTCGACCTCGACACCGTGATGTTCCCCGTGTATCCCGCGCTGTGGTCCCGGCCGGAGTACCGCGAGGCGGCCGAGGAGCTCCTCGAACTGTGCACGGCGCGCGACATCGGTGTCATGGCCATCAAGGCGGCCGCGCACCGGCCCTGGGCCGATCACCGTCCCCTCAGCGATGCCGTCGCCGGCAGTCCGGAGACGGCCGATCGCTGGGCCACGTCGTGGTACGAACCGGCCACCACCGATGACGAGATGGACCGCGGCATCCACTTCGCCCTCTCGACGCCGGGCGTCCACGCGTTCTGCACCCCCGGCGACATGGACCTCCTGTCGCGGGTGCTCGCCTCGGCCGAGCGCTACGCGCCGATGAGCGGTGAGGAGCGGTCGGCGGCCGTCGACGCCATGGCCCGCGAGGAGCTCATCTTCCCGATGCCGCGCTGATGCGGCGGGGTCAGGCTCGCTGCAGCGCGGCCACGACGCCGGCGAAACCCTCGTCGTCCGTGTCGTCCGCCGGGACCGACACGGTGATGCCCTGGCCGAGCCCGGCGAAGCGCTCCAGCAACACCCCCGGCAGCTCGTCGAAGCTGGCCGCCGGCACCAGTGTGTCGAGCACCTCGTCCGAGAGGACCGCACCCAGCTCGTCCCAGCGTTCCCGCCGGACGAGCTCGCGCAGGCGCGGGCCGAGGTCGTCCCAGCCGTAGAGCCCGAGCGTCGGCGCGTAGGCGGGCGTGGAGTACAAGAACGCGAGAAGCCTGCGTTGCCGCTCGCGCTCGCGGTCGACCGCCGCGGCCGTCGCTCCCGTGATCACCGACGTGCCGACCACGGTCTCGAAGCCGTCCGCCTCGAGGTCACGCTCCGCCGCACGCGCGCCCTCGGCCAGCGCCGGCAGGCAGGTCTCGGTCAGGTAGCGCGGATTGGAGTTGGTCGGGTGGCTCACGAAGCCGTCGGCGACCTCCCCGGCCAGGGCACAGGCGCGCCGTTGCACGCCGCCGAGATAGACGGGCGGCACCGCGGTGACCGGGTCGGGCCCGGGGTTGAAGTAGGGCTGGAGGCGCGTCACCCGGTAGTGCCCGCTCTCGTAGGACGGCGCCTCGCCCGACACGAACGAGGCGAACACCGCGCGCACCGCGCCCACGTAGTCGCGGAGCCGCCCGATGGGATCCTCCCCGAACGGCACGGCGTAGCGGTCCTCGATGTTCTGGCGGATCTGCGTGCCCAGGCCGAGCTGGAACCGGCCGCCACTGAACTTGGCGATGTCCCATGCCGCGTAGGCGAGCAGTGTCGGGCTGCGCGTGAACGCCAACGCCACGCTCGTCCGCACCGTGATGCGCGACGTGTGCTCCGCCGCCAGCAATGCGACGGCCATCGCGTCGTGCACCGTCTCGGCGACGTGGAGCCCGTCGTAGCCCAGCTGCTCCACCCGCTGCGCGTGCGCGATGACATCGGGGAGGCTGAGCCGCGGGTCCATGCCCGCGTAGACCTTCACGCCGGCGGACCGTCCAGGCCGCTGCTCTGGGACCGTCCCCGGGCCATGATGGTCTCGCGCTCGGTCGCCAGCCGGGACTGGTCGAAGCGCTCCTGCATCCAGCGGCGCGACCAGTCCGATTCGGCCTGCCACGCCGCGTCGCCGGCGAGTGCGCCGATGGCGTCGTACATCCGCCGGATCTCGCGCACGTTGTCCTGCGGGATGGAGGCCACGCCGGCCGCGATCTCCATGGCGCGCTCGAGCAGGCGCTCGTGCGGTACGACCTCGGCCACGAGGCCCCACGCGAGGGCGGTCTCGGCGTCGATGAAGTCACCCGTGAAGCTCATCCGCCGCGCCCGGTCCACGCCGATCAGCTGGGGCAGCCGGACGA
>DATAYX010000103.1:0-3662 GCA_036272355.1 Acidimicrobiales bacterium | reverse complement strand
AGCGGGCGGCGTCGCCGTAGTCGTCGAGCGCGTAGTGCAGGGTCGCCCGGTTGTCCCAGAATGCCACCGAACCCGCCTGCCAACGGAACCGGCACGTGTATTCCGGCCTGATGCAGTGGTGGTAGAGCATCTCGAGGATGGCGCTGCTCTCGTTGTCGGACAGGCCGAAGATCTGCCGGGTGAACTGACGGTTGACGAAGACGCCGTTGCGCCCGTTCTCCGGGTGGGTCCGTACGACAGGGTGCAGCGCCGGCAGCAGCTTCTCCTGCCACACGCCGTCCCATTCGTACCCGCCCCGCTCGGCCACGTCCGCGGCGAACCACGGGTCGTGATGAATGGCGATCAATTGGTCGCACATCGCACGGACCGGGTCGGCCAGGCCGTCGTAGGCGTCCTGCAGGCTCGCCCACATGGTGTCGCCGCCCACCGCGGGCGCCTCGAGCATGTAGAGGATCGATCCCATGGCCGGGGTCTGCAGGAAGGTGACGTCGGTGTGCCACCAACTGGCCCGATCCACCTTGCCGTCGATGGCCAGGACCTCCGAGCTCCCTTCGATCGAGGGCAGCACCGGGTGGGCCTCGGTCACGGTGCCGAACTGGCGGGCGAACTCGGCCTGCTGTTCCGCCGTGAGGGACTGGTCCCGGAAGAAGATGACGTGGTGGGTGTTCCAAGCGTCGCGGATCGCGGCGGTGACTTCGGGAACCAGAGGACCCGACAAGTCGACGCCGGAGATCTCCGCGCCGATCTTGGGCGAGATCGGGTGGACACCGACTGAGGTGGCGACGGTCACCTGCCAATTCTGCCTCAGTTCGTGGTCCCCTACATTGGCCCGCATCCACGGCGGGCCGACGACGGAAGGGGCCGAGCATGAGCACGGACGACGCGGGAGGCCTCCTCGTTCCGCCCGCTCGCAATTACTCTTCCTGGTACCAGTGGATGGCCCGGTTGGCCGCCACCGAGCACGAGGACCCGCTGCCCGAGGGAGACCCGGACCCCGCGGCGATCCCCGCCTGGGTCGAGCGCTGCCGCGCCCGCCTGCGCGGGCTGATGGGCCCGGAACCGCCCCGGGTGCCCCTCAACGTCGAGACGCTCGAGTCGACCCCCTGCGACGGCTATCGCCGGGACAAGATCGTCTTCGATACGGAGGACACGATGTCGGTGCCGGCCTACCTTCTCGTCCCCGACGCCCGCAGGAGCGCGCCACCCGGCCCGGCGGTCCTCGCCTGTCACGGTCACGGACCCGGCAAGTCCCAGGTCGTCGGCCTGGAGCACACCGACATGCCCAACGCCGACTACGCCCTCGCGCTGGTACAGCGGGGTTATGTGGTCCTGGCGCCGGACCTGCGCTGCTTCGGCGAGCGTCTCGACTGGAACCCCGAGGACCACTACGCCTGCGACACGAACCTCGTGCATGCGGCCATGGCGGGATGGAACCCCTTGGCGCAGAACGTCTGGGACCTGATGCGCGCGCTCGACGTCCTGGCGGAAGACGCTCTCGTCGACCCGAGCCGCCTGGGCATGGTCGGCATCAGCTACGGCGGCACGGTGACACTGTTCACGGCCGCCGTGGATCAACGCGTCGCTGCGGCCGTCGTCAGCGGTTACTTCTCGTCGTGGGCGCAGAGCCACAAGATGCCGTGGAACATGTGCGGCTCGCAGATCCTCTTCGGCATGCTGGGCCGGCTGGAGCACGAGGACCTAGGCGCCCTGGTCGCCCCCCGCCCGTTGCTGATCGAGACCGGAACCGAGGACCTGCTGTTCCCGGTGGCCGCAGCCACCGAATCGGTGCGTCGCCTGCGCCTCGTCTACGAAGCCGACAGCGCGTCGGATCGACTGGTGCACGACGTGTTCGAGGGCGGGCACCAGTGGCACGGCATCGAAGCGCTGCCCTTCCTGGACCGCTGGCTGGCGCACGACCCCCCGGCTGGGACCGCCTGAGGGCCGTCAGGTCGCCGTCGGATCGTCTTTCCGTCGCTCGCCGTGGAGCATCTCGTCGATCAGGTCTCCGGGGTCTCTCGTGACGCGAGGATCCTCATCCGCCGGGCGCGTGTCCTCTTCCCACTCGTCGTAGGCCTGGTCGTCGACCAACCGGTGCAGCCAGGCCCGGCAGCGCGACCACGTGGTGAACCCGGACCGAACTTGCCGTGTCATCACAGGAAACTGCGCAGCACCGTGGGAAACGCCGTCGCCAGGACGACCGTGCCGTGCTCGTCCTTGGACGTCGGGACCGAGACGGGGTGCGCCGTGGGGACGTTCATCAGCGAGAGGACCGCCGACACCGGAGTGCCGGGTCCGAGATAGATGTGCGATGCGACCTGCTCGAGGAGGGTGGTGGTCCCTGTCGGATTCGAGATGAGGGACGATACGGAGAGCTTGCCCGTGGCCAGCATCCCGAGGTTCGAGTTCGGGTCGACCATGTGCAGGTCCACGCCGACGTAGTGCGTCACCGGGATGCCGAGCTGATCGAGCCCCGAGATGATGGCGGCGGGCTGGTGGAGGCTCATGGCCTCGATGGTCGCCTTGTGCCCTCCCACGAGGGGCAGCGCGAGCGAACTCGGGATCTTGAGGACGTTGGTGTGCGAGGCGGTCGCGTGGAAGACGAAGATCTGTTCGAAGTGGTTCGGGCCTCTGACGATCGCGAGCAGGTCGTTCTTGCCCTTGGCCAGCAGCGAGGCCGGCACCCCGACGTGGTGCACCGCGTGGTCGATCTTGTAGATGCTGATGCCGATCCAGGCGGCGACCGATGCGATGAGGACGAACAGCGTGGTGCCGCTCACGATGAGCACCCGGCGCAGACGCCTCCGCTTACGCTTTCCGCCGCTCGCGACCACGGTGTCGGCCGGTGCAGCCGGGCCCCGCAGCCCCGTGGCGATGGCGATCGTCAAATTCCCCCCCGTCGAGCGGCCCGGCCACCGGCCCGGCGGTCCCCCCAGATCCCGCTGCGAAAGCTACGGAGTGGGCATTGCCCTGCCGTTGCCCCACGGGTTCGATGTGGTTGCCGTGATCGGCGGGGAGCTCAGCCGGCAAGCAACCGCGCCGAATCCGGCTCCAGGTGGATCGTCGCGTGGGCCACGGTCCGTAGGGCCGAGGCGGGACAGCCGGTCGTGATCGGGCCGGTCAGGGCGTCGTGGACGGGCCGCGCCTTGCGGCTCTCCGGGACCACGGCCAGCACCCGTCCCGCCCGCAGCAACGCCGGGATGGTCACCGTGATCGCCTTGGCGGGCACCGCATCCAGATCCGGGAAGTGGCCCTCGTTGACCTGTTGGGCCCGACATGCCGCGTCCAGGTCCACCACCTTCACGGCCAGGGGGTCGGCGAAGTCCGCCACCGGTGGGTCGTTGAAGGCCAAGTGCCCGTTCTCGCCGATGCCGAGGCAGCACAGGTCGAGGGGGTGCCGGCGCAGCAATGCCGTGTAACGCTCGCACTCCGCCGACGCGTCGCGCAGGCCCTCGACGTAGAACGCCGCCTTCGGATGAGCAGGCCGGGTGATGCGCGTGCGGATCCAGTGCTGGAAGCCGGCCGGATGGTCGGGCCCGACGCCGACGTACTCGTCCATGTGGAAGACCACGGTGTCGGACCACGGGACGCCGTCGGTCTCGTGGACGAGCGCGTCGATGAACGCAAGTTGTGAGTTTCCCGTGGCGAACATGGCATGGGCCACG
>DATAYX010000102.1:0-3805 GCA_036272355.1 Acidimicrobiales bacterium | reverse complement strand
CGTGATCCTCGACATCTTCGCCCAGAACGCCCGGAGCCCCGAGGGCAAGGCGCAGGTGGAGCTGGCGCTGTTGCACTACCGGTTACCCCGCCTGCGCGGGCGGGGCAGTGCGCTCAGCCAGCAGGCCGGTGGCATCGGGACCAGGGGCCCCGGAGAGACGCAGCTCGAGGTCGACCGGCGCCGCCTGGTGCGGCGCATGCACAAGCTCGAGGCGGACCTGCGCGAGGTCGAGCGCACCCGCACGCTCCAGCGGCGCAGCCGCGCCCGGGGCCGCCACCGGGAGCTGGCACTCGTCGGCTACACGAACGCGGGGAAGTCGACATTGCTCAACCGGCTGACCGATGCGGGAGTCCCGGCCGCCGACCGGCTGTTCGTGACGCTCGACCCGCGCACGCGGCAGCTGTCGCTGCCCGGCGGCGAGACCGTCCTCGTCACCGACACCGTCGGCTTCGTCCGCAAGCTGCCGCACGAGCTCGTGGAGGCCTTCCGGTCCACCCTCGACTCGGTCCACCTGTCGGACCTCGTGGTCCATGTCGTCGACGCCTCGGCGCCCAACACCGATGGGCAGATCGCGGCGGTCCACGAGGTGCTGGGCGAGATCGGCGCGGCGGAGGTGCCAGAGCTGGTCGTAGTGAACAAGGCCGACACGGCGCCCGAGGAGGCCAAGGCGCTGGCCCACGCCATCGAAGGTTCGGTCCTGATCTCGGCGCGCACCGGCGAGGGCATCGACGACCTCTTGCAGGTCATCGGCGACCGTCTGCGCGGCACCGATCGAGTCGTCGAACTGGTCGTGCCCTGGAGCCGCGGCGACGTGCTCGCCGCGATCCACCGTGAGGGCGAAGTGGTCGGACAGAGCGACGGAGAGGAGTCGGCCACACTCCAGGTCGTCCTCGACGACGTCGGCCGGGCCCGCTTCGCGGAGTTCGTGGCGTCGTGACGTTCACGCTGCCGCCCTATCCCTACGACCGCCTGGCCGGGCTGGCCAAGCTGGCGGAGGCGCACGAAGGCGGGATGGTCGACTGCTCCATCGGGACGCCCTGCGACCCGCCGCTCCGTGCCGTGGTCGAGGCGTTGGCGTCCTCGGACTCCGAGCGGGGGTACCCGGCGTCCGCCGGCAGCCCCCAGCTGCGCGAGGCGGCGGCGCGCTGGCTCACACGCCGGTTCGGCCTCGACGACGTGCCGCCGGCGTCGGTCGCCGCCTGCGTCGGGACCAAGGAGCTGGTCGGCTCGGTGCCGCACCTGTTGCGCCTGCGGATGCCCGACCGCGACACCGTGCTGTACCCCGCCGTGTCCTATCCGACCTACGCCATGGGTGCGGAGCTCGCCGGCTGCCGCGCCGTCGCCGTCCCGCCGCCGGCCGGGCGGCTCGGGGGGCTCGACCTCGAGGCGATCGATCCCGACGACGCGCGACGGGCCCTGGTGCTGTGGTCGAACTCGCCGTCGAACCCGACGGGCGGGCTGGGGGACCTCGGCGCGGAAGCGGCCTGGGGCCGCGCCCACGGCGTGCCCGTGTTCTCCGACGAGTGCTACGCGGAGTTCACCTGGGATGGTGTGCCGCACTCGGTCCTCGAACACGGCGCGGACGGGGTGGTCGCGGTGCACTCGCTGTCGAAGCGTTCGAACCTGGCGGGGGTGCGCGTGGGCTTCTATGCGGGGGACCCCGAGCTCGTCGAATTCCTGCGGGCGGTGCGCCAGCACGCCGGCCTCATGGTCCCCGGCCCGGCACAGGCCGCGGGGGTGGCTGCGTTGAGCGAGGACGACCACGTCGAGGCGCAGCGCACTCGCTACCGGGAGCGGATGGCGTACCTCCGTGACGTCCTCGGTGCGTACGGACTCCCGGTGGGGCTGCCCGAGGGCGGCTTCTATCTGTGGGTCCCCGTCCCGCCGGAGCGTTGGCCCGACGCATGGGCGATGGCGGAGTCGCTCGCCAACGACGGTGGAATCCTGGTGAGCCCGGGCGACCTCTACGGCGACGGGGGCGCGGGCCACGTGCGGGTGGCCGTGGTGCAGCCGATGGAGCGGTTGGAACTGGTGGGGGAGCGCCTCGGTAGGGTGAACCATGGCTGATCTTCACGCACAGATCGAGGAGCTCTGGGAACGCCGCGGCGAGCTCTCGCCCGCCGACGCGGACGCCGCCAAGCTCGTCGAGGAGGCGATCGACCTCTTGGACAAGGGCGAGGCCCGCGTCGCCGAGGTTGACCCGGCGACGGACCAGGTCGTCGTCCACGAGTGGCTGAAGAAGGCCATCCTGCTGTTGTTCTCGTTGCGCGGGATGGAGACGATCGAGCACGGCCCGTTCGAATATGCGGACAAGCTGCCGCTCAAGCACGGGTTCGCCGAGGCCGGCGTGCGCGCCCTGCCCGGTGCGTCGGCCCGTTGGGGCTCGTTCCTCGGCCGAGGCGTGGTGCTGATGCCCTCGTACGTGAACATCGGCGCCTGGGTCGGGGCGGGCACCATGGTCGACACCTGGGCGACGGTCGCCTCGTGCGGCCAGATCGGCGAGCGGGTGCACCTCTCGGGCGGAGTCGGCATCGGCGGCGTCCTCGAACCGCCGAACGCGGTCCCCGTCGTCGTGGAGGACGACGCGTTCGTCGGCAGCCGTTGCATGGTGACCGGCGGCGCGCGCATCGGGAAGGGTGCGGTGCTCGGAGCGGGGAGCTTCCTCGATCCTTCGATCCCCGTCATCGACGCCGAGACCGGGGTGGAGCTCTCCCGCGGCGTCGTGCCCCCGTGGTGCGTCGCCATCCGGGCCAGCCGGCGCCGCGAGTACCCGGGCGGGGAGTTCTTCGTACCGTGCGTCCTCGTCATCAAGCGCATCACCGAAGGCGAGCGCCACGACAAGGCACAGCTCAACCAGGTGCTGCGCGAGCACGGCGCCAGCACCTGAGGCCGGCATGACGGACCTGCTGGCGGCCACGGTCGACCTGATGGCGATGCCGTCGGTGAGCGGCGAGGAGGCGGAGATCGCCGACGCCGTGCACAAGACGCTCGCCGCCTGCTCGTGGCTGGAGGTCGAACGGGTCGGCGACAACGTCGTGGCCCGGACGAACCTCGGACGGGATCACCGGCTGGTCCTGGCCGGGCATCTCGACACCGTGCCGCCCGGCGAGAACGCGCAGCCGAGGGTCGACGGCGACACCGTGTGGGGCGTGGGCGCGTCGGACATGAAGGGTGGGCTCGCCGTCATGTTGGACCTCGCCACCACGGTGCAGGCTCCCACCGTGGACGTGACGTGGTGCTTCTACGCCCGCGAGGAGATCAGCCGCAACCAGAGCGGGCTGCTCGAGCTGTGGGTGGAGCGGCCGGACCTGTTGGCGGGTGATGCCGCGATCCTCGGCGAGCCGACGAGCGCACTGGTGGAGGCGGGATGCCAGGGCACGATGCGGGTGCGCATCACCCTGGGCGGGGTGCGGGCGCACACCGCGCGCCCGTTCACGGGACGCAATGCGATCCACCGTCTCGGTGCGCTCCTCCTGCGGGTGGCCGACTGGCCGCCGCGCGAAGTCGTCCTCGACGGGTGCACCTATGCCGAGCAGTTGCAGGCAGTGGGTATCGAGGGCGGAGTGGCCAGCAACGTGGTCCCGGACGAGGCGGTCGTGACGCTCAACCACCGGTATGCGCCCGATCGAGGCCAGGACGAGGCCGAGGCGTTCCTGCACGGGCTTCTCGACCCGGTCCTCGAGCTCGACGCCGGCGACACCTGGGAGATGCTCGACGCGGGCGACGGCGCGCCGCCGTCCCTCGGGCATCCGCTCCTCAAGGCGTTGGTGGAGCGGAGCGGCGCACCCCCCAAGGCCAAGGTGGG
>DATAYX010000101.1:0-7902 GCA_036272355.1 Acidimicrobiales bacterium | reverse complement strand
GACGACCGCGTCGCCATTCCATTGGCGGGCGGCCGCATCGTGTTGCACGGGGTCTTCGACCTCCTCGTCGGCCTGCCGCGGCCGGACACCGCGTCTCTGTGTGCGGTGGGACTCTGCACCGGAGGGTCGTGGGCCCGCGAGCGGCGCTCGCTCCACTATCTCGCGCTGCTCGAGACGTTGCGCACCGGAACGCCTCCGTTCCGGCTGGCGCTCCTCGAGACGAGCAACGGTCGCTACGGCATCGAGGACGTGCGCGAGGAGCATCTGCGCGCCATCGCATCGCACCTGGCGGCATGGCTCGGTGCGATGGCGGGAGGCGCACGGGGCGCTGGGGGCGCGGACGGTAGTGGTGGCGCGGATGGAGAGGTAGGAGGGGCGGGAAGGGCGCAGCGTGGCTGACGAACTCACGGCGGCGATGGTGGCGCCGCTGGAGGGCCCGGTCCCGTTTGATCGCAATGGCTGGCGCGCGGCGCGCGATGCCGCGCAGTCGACGCTCGCCGGGCTGGCGGTTCGCCGCGCAGGTGCCGGGCCTTTCCGAGTGACGGGCCACGACGTACGCGTTGCGCTCGGGGGGGCGATCGAGACGACCGACGATGGCCCGTTCGAGTGGTCGGCGCGCACGGCGCGCCGGACCATCGGGTTGGCAGCAGTGCGGTCCCTTCTCGCCGGCGAGGGGCGCACCCCGCACGAAGCGGTGCGGGCGCGCGTGGCCTACAGCGAGCGCGGCGTTCGGGACGGCGGGCGGACCGTGTCCCAGCTCGACCGCTGGCTCGCCTCCCTCGCCCACGCCGGGCGCAGCGCCGTGGTGGCCGAGGCGGTGACGTGGGCCACGCGGCTGTGGTGCGCCCTGGACTGGCCCGTCCTGGACGAGCCCTTGGTCGTGGGACGTGACCACTGGTGGGACAGCCCGCACTCTGCGCTCTTGGCGCTCCGGGGCCGCGCCGACGTGCGCACCGGGGTTGCGCATCTGGTGGTGCTCTCGGGGCCACGGCGAGAGTCCGTGCGCGCCGAACTGGCGCTGGTCGCGTTGGTGGATGCGCTGCGGGCACGCGCCGATGCGGAGCCGACACCGGCACGGGTGGTCGGCTGGTGGCCGGACTCCGGCCATATCGTGCGCCTCGAGCCGCACCCCAGCGTCCTGGCGCTGGCGACCGACGCGGTGTCGTTCGTGCTGGCTGGCGGCCCGCCCTCCCGCATCGCAGCGGCCTGATCCGGGGTACGGCCGCCCGGCGACGGCCGGATGCGGCCGGGGTGCCGGAAGGGTCCTCTATCGTTGGCTCCCCCATGGGACGACGCGAGGACATCCGGAACGTGGCGATCGTGGCCCACGTCGACCACGGCAAGACCACGCTGGTGGATGCGCTGTTGCGCCAGACGGGGGCCTTCGGCGCCCACCAGGAGGTGACCGACCGCGTGATGGACTCGGGCGACCTCGAGCGCGAGAAGGGCATCACGATCCTGGCCAAGAACACCGCGGTGCGCTGGGGCGGTGTGAAGCTCAACATCGTTGACACCCCCGGCCACGCCGACTTCGGAGGGGAGGTCGAACGGGGCCTGACCATGGTCGACGGGGTGCTCTTGCTCGTCGATGCGTCAGAGGGACCGCTACCCCAGACGCGCTTCGTGCTCCGCAAGGCCCTCGAGGCGCGGCTCCCGGTCGTGTTGGTCGTCAACAAGGTGGACCGGGCGGACGCCCGCATCAGCGAGGTGGTCCACCAGGTCGAGGAGCTGTTCCTCGACCTCGACGCCGACGAGGACCAGATCGACTTCCCGATCCTCTACGCCAACGCCAGGGCGGGTTGGGTGAGCAACGAGCCGGGCGTGGAGGGGAGCAACGTGGAGCCCCTCTTCCGCGCCATCATCGAACACGTCCCCGCGCCGTCCTTCGAGGACGACGCGCCGACGCAGGCGCTGGTCTGCAACTTGTCGGCATCGCCCTACGTGGGCCGGCTCGCCATATGCCGCGTGCACAACGGCACGCTCTCCAAAGGGAACCCTGTGGCCTGGTGCCGCCTGGACGGCTCGGTGGAGATCGCAAAGATCACCGAGCTGTATGTCACCGAGGCGCTCGACCAGGTGCCGGCGGACTCTGCGGGCCCGGGCGAGATCATCTCGGTCGCCGGGCTGGCCGACGTCACGATCGGCGAGACGCTGGCCGACCCCGACAAGCCGCTCGCCCTGCCGGCGATCACGGTGGACGAACCGAGCCTTGCCATGACGATCGGCATCAACACATCGCCGCTCGCGGGCGCGGACGGGAACAAGCTCACGGCGCGGCTGGTCAAGTCACGCCTGGATGCCGAGCTGGTGGGCAACGTCGCCATCCGGGTCGGCCCGACGGAGCGCCCCGACATGTGGGAGGTCCTCGGCCGCGGCGAGCTCCAACTCGCCGTGCTCGTCGAGACGATGCGCCGTGAGGGATTCGAGCTCACGGTGGGCAAACCACAGGTGGTGACGCGTGAGGTAGAGGGCCGGGTGCACGAACCGGTGGAGCGGGTGAGCATCGACGTGCCCGACGAGTATCTGGGAGTCGTGACCCAGCTGCTCGCGCTGCGCAAGGGCTCCATGCTCGAGGTGGTGAACCACGGAACGGGCTGGGTGCGGTTCGACTACCGCGTGCCGGCCCGCGGGCTGATCGGCTTCCGGACCGAGTTCCTGACCGAGACGCGGGGCACCGGAATCCTGCACCACGTGTTCGACGGCTGGGCGCCGTGGCACGGCGAGCTGCGCACGCGGCGCAACGGCTCGATGGTGGCCGACCGCCGCGGCGTGACGACGACGTTCGCTCTGATGAACCTGCAGGAACGAGGGACGTTGATCGTCGGGCCGACGGAGGAGGTCTACGAGGGCATGATCGTCGGGGAGAACGCGCGGGCCGAGGAGATGGACGTGAACCCGACCAAGGAGAAGAAGCTGACGAACATTCGGTCGTCAACCGCCGACGAACTCGAGCGGCTGACACCGGCGATGACCTTCTCGTTGGAACACGCTTTGGAGTTCATCGCGGCGGACGAGTGTGTCGAGGTGACGCCCAAGGCCGTCCGGCTGCGCAAGGTCGTCCTGGACCAGGCGACGCGCGGACGCCAGCGGTCCCGCGCCCGGGACCTGCGCGACGCAGCGGCGAAGGGCTAGCGGTCGGCGTCGTCGGTCATAGATCGGATTTCGGGGGAGGTCGGTCGGCATGGCCAGCGGGACGGTTCGCAACGAGGGGTTCGACCACATGACGGTGGTGGTCACCGATCTGGACGACGCACGCCGGTTCTTCGGGCTGTTGGGCTTCGTCGAGCGGGTGGCGGTCGTGGCCCAGGGCGAGGAGATCGCGCACTACATGGGAATCGACGACTGGGAGGCGGACCACGTGACCCTCGTGCTCGAAGGTGCGCCCGTGCACCAGGAAGTCCAGTTGTTGCGGTTCCACCGTCCGGCGGCCCGACCGGACGAGGGTGCGGGGACGCTGACGCGCCTGGGCTTCAACCACGTGTGCTTCCGGGTGGCCGACCTGGACGCGACGCTGGCCCACCTGGCCGCCCACGGCGTCGAGCCGCGCAACGACATCATGGACTTCCACGACCGACGCCTGGTCTTCCTCGACGGGCCCGGTGTTGTGGTGGAGTTGGCCGAATGGGTCAGCGGCTCGGCGGGTCAGGGTGCTCACCTGGGAAAGCCGTAGCATGAACGCCCGAACTGCTCGGGAGGGATGGCAGAGCGGACGAATGCACAGCTCTTGAAAAGCTGCGAGGTGCAAGCCTCCGTGGGTTCGAATCCCACTCCCTCCGCTGGCTGAGAGGCCGTGACCCGGACCGGCGATCGCTCAAGTCGCTCCCGTGATCGTGCCGACACTGCGAAATAACCGTGTGGTGCATTCGGCGCCGGCACTCGAGAGAGGCGGTAGCGATGGCAGCGAAGAACCCGACGGGCAAGGCGATCCTCCGGGCCTCGCTCCAGTTGTTCCGCCAGGACCCTCAGATGATCTGGCTCCCGGTGATGGCCACGGTGACCGCACTGATCGCGTTCGGCATCGTCACCGGTCCGCTGGTGCTGGTCCTCGGGTACACCGGCTATGCGCTGATCCTCGCGATTGCCTGCGGATCTGTCGTCGCGACCGCCGCCACGGTGATCTTCAATGTCGCACTCGTCTTTGCCGCGAACGACCGGATCGAGGGACGGACACCCACGATTTCCTCGTCCATGGCTCAGGCGTGGGGGCGGCGTGGCGTGATCTTCGAATGGGCCTTGCTCTCGGCGGTCGTGGGCGCCGCCATCCGCCTCCTCGAGCAACGGCTGGGGCTCGTGGGGCGCATCCTGGGTTTTGCCGGCGGCCTCGCATGGATCGTCGCCACCTACATGGTGATCCCGGTGCTCGCCTTCGAGAAGCTCGGGCCGATCGACGCGGTCAAGCGGTCCTCGTCGATCTTCAAGGCCCGTTTCGGCACCGTGACACGGAGCGGATTGCGCTTCGGTGCCATCTTCGCAGGCCTTTCGATCGCGGCTCTCCTGGTGTTCGCGCTGGGCTTCGCCCTGATCGTTGGGCGCGCGTATGTCATCGGGGTGCCGGTGGCGATCGTCGGGTTCGCGGCGCTGGTCGGCATCGGCATGTACGGGCAGGCGGCAGGGATGTACATGCGAACGATCCTCTACCGCTTCGCCACCGAGCGGCCGATTCCCGATCTCGGTGTCGACGTCGGGGACGCGTTCCACACCCGCTGAGCGCGTCGGACGGACCTCCGCCCGACCGCCGGGCCCGCTGCCGCTGGCTCGGGACCCGCGAAAATTCGAAGCCGGTGAGGGCTTAGGGTTGGTCAGCGATTTCGGCCTTCGAGGGCCCGGGCGGGCGGATGCCAGAGGCGGTATGGACGCGTGACAGACGTGCTGTTGGCCGAGCGGAGACCAGCCGAGTTCCAGGCAGCTCCGCCGCGCCCCGAGCCGGGCCGACGGCACCGCCGACGGCGCTGGGCGGCTCTCGTCGTCTCCGTCGCGCTGGTCGGTGTCGCACTCGGCGCCATGCTCCTCGACGCCGCCGACGTCAACCACCGCTATGACCATGCCCGGCATGTCGTGGCGGTCACCCGCGGCACGACCTCCGTGGTCTCGCGCCAGCTGGCGACGGCACGGACCGACCTGCGTCTGGTCACCCAGCAAGTTGGCAATGACACGACCGCGCTCGCCCAAGACACGTCACAGCTCCAGGGAGCCCGGTCCGCGCTGAGTGCTGCTCAGGCGCACGTGTTCGAGCAAGCGTCCCTTCTCAATTCTCTCCATGAATGTCTGGGCGGCGTCGAACAGGCCCTCAATGCACTGGCCGTCGGAAACCAGTCCAAGGCGGCCGACGCACTGAAATGGGTCTCTGCGCCGTGCTCGACCGCGGTCAACGCGAGTGGCTGAGCGAAGGCCGCGCAAGCGGTTGGTGGTGGCCGGCGTGGTCGTGGCGGTGACCGCCTTGGGCGCCGCCATTTGGTACGACGTGCACGCACATGTCCGTGCCGGTGCCGAGGCATCGACTCTGCGGGCCGCCGAGCTCCACCTGGCCATGTTGCGTCACGACAGGGCGGTGACCGATTACGCGGACGCCGTCACGACGAACAAACGCAACGACCTCCAGTCGTCGATCGGCACGACACTGAACCAGTTGGCGGGCGTCGAGGCATCACTCAGCAATGCGAACGCCGGCGCCTCGTTGGAAGGACTCGGGATCAGCGCACTGCACACCTGCCTCGGAGGCGTGCAGGGAGCCCTCTTCTCGATCTCCGCCCACAACAACGGGGCCGCCGCCGCGGCCATCTCCGCCGTTTCGGGACCGTGCGCGTCGCTGGACGGCGGGGCCAATGCCGGGCTCGTCTATCCCTTCGACTTCCCCGATCCGGACGTAATGCGGTTCGGGCAGACCTACTACGCCTACGCGACCAACTCCGTCGCCGGGAACATCCAGATCATCTCGTCGACCGACCTGAACCATTGGGCCTCGGTCGGCAATGCGCTGCCGTCGCTGCCGGGCTGGGCCAAGCCGAACGAGACGTGGGCACCGTCGGTCACGGTCAGGAACGGGAGCTACCTCATGTACTACACGGCAGAGTTCCGGCCAGCGGGTATCCAGTGCATCTCGGTGGCAACGGCGAGCCAGCCCCAAGGGCCGTTCATCGACAATTCGGTGTTGCCGCTCGAGTGTCAACAGTCGCTCGGCGGCTCCATCGATCCCTCGTCGTTCACCGACGCCAACGGCGTCCCGTATCTCGACTGGAAGTCCGGCGGCCCTGGCTCCTCCAAGATCTGGGCCCAACAGCTCAACGCGGCGGGAACGGGGTTCGCTCCTGGCACCAACCCGACCCAGCTGTTGGCTCCGGACCAGGGCTGGGAGGGAGGAACCGTGGAAGCGCCCGACCTCGTCCTGGTGAACGGCCACTACTTCCTGTTCTTCTCGGGCAACGATTGGAACACCGCCAGCTACGCGGTCGGTGTCGCCGGGTGCGCCGGGCCACTCGGGCCGTGCACGGACGCCTCGCCGAACCCCATCCTCTCCTCGGGAACCGAGACCGCGGGCCCCGGTGGGGAGTCGTTCTTCGTCGACGCGAGCGGGAAGTTCTGGATGGCCTTCCATGCCTGGGTCCCCGGCGCCGTCGGATACCCCAACAGCCGCGACCTCTATCTGCGACCGGTCAATCTCTCCGGTGCGGTGCCGTCGATCGCCGCGCCCGGACCGGGCTGAGCGGCTCTAGCCGGTTCTCTCCGCCAATTTTTGGGCGCGCTTTGCGAGCCCGGCGGCGTCAAGGCGGCCGCACACGTCGTCGAATCCCGGCGTGGGCCCTCGCCAACGCAACGCGCCGACGCCGGGAAGCAGCGTGCGATCGACACGCAAGGTCGCCAAGTCCTTGAACAAGGTGGCGGCGTCGAAGTTCTCACGCAACGTGGAGGCCAACTTCGGCGCGCCGCGCACGGTGACCTCCCACGCACCCGGCTCGGGCGGGACATTCTCTATGTGGAGCCAGCGGGCCAGCACGGCCGAAGCCGACTTGGCCCCCCAACCGGACAGACCCGGGAACCCGTCCGCGCTGTCACCCACGAGCGCGAGGTAGTCCGGGATGGACCCGGGTGAGACGCCGAACTTGGCCACGACTCCCGCCTCGTCGATCAGAAGATTCTTCCGCCGGTCGAGCTGCACGGTGCGCGTACCCTGCACACATTGTCCGAGGTCCTTGTCCGGTGTGCAGATAATGACCTGGTCGACCTGGCCGTCCTCCTCCGCGACAGCAGCTGCGCTCGCCAGAGCGTCGTCGGCCTCCAGGTCAACCATGGGCCAGACGTAGACCCCCATGGCGCCCAGGGCGTCCTCGAGGGGCCAGAACTGCGACCGGAGGTCGGGGTCGATGCCGTCTCCGGTCTTGTAGCCGGGCCACAGGTCGTTGCGGAACGACTCGATGACGTGGTCGGTGGCGACACCGACGTGCGTGGCGCCGTCGTCGATGAGCTGCAGGACGGAGCCCAGGACGCCACGTACGGCGGCGACCTCTTCGCCGTCGGCATTGCGGTGGGGCGGGGCACCGAAGAAATGCCGGAAGAGCTCGTAGGTGCCGTCGACGAGGTGGACCTTCATGTCGAACCCGAGTCTGTCACCGGCCCGTCGGCGGCGGTGCGGGCCCTGCGAAGGAAGGCCCGTTCGGCTTCATTTTCGGTGAGCTCGAGTGCGGCGTCGTACTCGGCCGCGGCCTCCTCGACACGCCCCAGACGACCCAGGAAATCCGCCCGGACGGCGTGCAGCAGGTAGTAGGAGTCGAGCGGCAGTTCGTCAATCGCTGCGAGAGCGGCGTCGACGCCCTCCACCTCGGCCTGAGCGACCGCACGGTTGAGCACCACGACCGGCGAACGGTCGAAGACGGTGAGTTGGTCGTACAGCGCGAGGATCTGGCGCCA
>DATAYX010000100.1:0-5998 GCA_036272355.1 Acidimicrobiales bacterium | reverse complement strand
CGCAATTCCTGCGCCGCGGTGTCGAGGCCGGTGACGGCTGTGCGCTCGTCGACTGCGGTCACCCGTAGATGCCGATGACCATGAAGGCCACCCACAGCAGCCCGTACCCCTGGAGGACGTGGTCGTGCAACGCCAGGCGTTCGGGCTCGCCGCCCTTGCCGGCGTCGAGGAGCCGGAAGATGTGCAGGACGGCCAGGACCAGGGGTACGACGGTCAGCTCGATCCACACGGCGTGGTGCCCGTTGTGCGACGCGAGGAGGCCCGTGCTGTCGAAGGCCCAGAGGCAGTAGGTGGCAACGGTGACGCCGGCGCAGATAGTCAGCGTCGACCGGAGGAACGACTCGCTGTACTCGTCGAGAACGCTGCGGTGGATGCCCCTCGTCTCGCCGAGCCGCTCGTGCTCCGCGTAGCGCTTGCCGGTGACGACGAACAACGCGGCGAACGACGTGAACACGAGGAACCAGTTGGACAGGTGCACGTGGGCTACCAGGCCGCCCGCCACCGCCCGCAACACGAAGCCCAGGGCGACCACCGCCAGCTCCATGACGGGCTGGCGCTTGAGCCACAGGCTGTAGGCGGCGGTCAGCGCGAGGTAGGCGGCCAGGGTGAGGACGAAGCCCCATGGCCCGAGCAGGGCCGCGCCCGCGAGGCTGAGCGCGATGAGGGCGATGCCCGCGCCGACGGCGACCGATGCGGGGAGCTCGCCGCTCGCCACGGGGCGCAGCCGCTTGACCGGGTGGTGCCGGTCCTGCTCCGCGTCGAGCACGTCGTTGATGAGGTAGTGCCCCGAGGCGGCCGCACAGAACAATGCGAACGCCACGACGACACGCCAGAACACCGGCCAGTGGCCGAGGACGCTCGCGGCGGCCGGCGCCGCGAAGACGAGGATGTTCTTCGACCACTGGCGGGGCCGCATGGCGCGCACGAGGAGCCAGGGGGTGCGGTGGCGCCAGTGGGCCGCCGGGTCCCCGGATTGCGGGGTCCAAGTCCGGTCGGGATCCTCGCTGTCGTTCTGGGTGCGCTCGGGATAGGTCACGCGATACCTGGGGGGATGGATCCGGGGCCGGTGGGGTACCGACCGGCGGGCACACAAGCGTAGACCCCCCTGGTTGCCCGGACCTGCACACGGGAGCCCTTCCCGGCAGGTGCATCGCCCGTGTGGCCACGGACGCGCGCTGTCAGTGCCGTCGTTCCAACCAGCCCACCAGCAGGGCGAGCACACGCGGGTCGGCCCGCAGCCAGTGGCCACCCCCGAGCACCACGTGCAGCTCCGACGGACCGGTCGCGGCGTCGGCGAGGGCCCGCGCGCTCGCCAGGGGGACGTCGGGATCGTCCGAGCCGTGCACCAGCAACAGCGGCCGTCCCTTCAAGAGCGCGGCGTCCTCCGCGGGGTGCAGCACGGAGAGCTCCTTGTCCCACGCCTCCATCGACGGGGGGAACCCCGGCGTCTTGATCACCCCGGTGCGGCGGCACCGCGCCAGCAGCGTCGCGGTGCCACCCGTGAGGTCGGTGATCTCCGCGGGCGTGCCGAGACAGGCGGCGCCGACGACGCGCTCGTCGCCCGCGGCGAGATGCAACGCGAGCACGCCCCCGAAGCCGAAGCCGACGACGACGCGGCTCGAGCCCTCGGGCACCTCGCTCTCGCCGAGGAAGCGCAGGTCGTCCAGCCAGCCCAACGCGGAGAAGTCGCCGGCCGACTCGCCGGCGCCGCGCAGCGCGGCGGTGACGACTTGCCAGCCGGTCTCGCGCGCCAGGCGGTCGGCCAGCGCGGGATAGGTCAACGCGACGTCGGCGGCGGACGCCTGCGGTCGCGGCAGGTCGTGGCAGAGGAGGACGTGGCCGCGCACGGGCGCCCCAGGAGTCGTGACGGTGGCGTAGATCCACAGGTCGCCCGCGGGCCCGGGCCGGAGCCGGAAGGGCCCCGGCACCTCAGATGCCGATGCGTTGCGCCAGCAGCTCCCGGTGGTACGAGGGATCGCCGAGGAACAGCTCGGATGACTTGGCCCGCTTGAAGTAGAGGTGCGCCGGGTGCTCCCACGTGAAGCCGATGCCACCGTGGATCTGGATGTTCTCGGCGGCCGCGTGGAAGTAGGCCTCGGAGCAGTACGACTTCGCCAGCGATGCCACCACGGGCAGCTCGTCGGAGTCCTCGGCGGCGGCCCAGGCGGCGTAATAGGCGGCGGACTTGGCCGACTCGACCTCGAGCAGCATGTCGGCGCACTTGTGCTTGATGGCCTGGAAGCTGCCGATGGGACGACCGAACTGGATCCGCGTCTTGGCGTACTCGACGGAGGCGTCCAGCACGTGCTGCGCCCCGCCGACCTGCTCGGCGGCCAGTGCCACCGCGGCGAGGTCGAGCGTCTTGGTCAGCCCGGCCTCGGCGCCCCCGTCCTTGCCGATCAGCGTCGCCGGCGTGCCCGAGAACTCGAGGCGCGCCTGCTTGCGCGTCTGGTCCATCGTCGGCAGCGGCGTGCGGGTGAGCCCGGCCGCGTCGCCCGGTACGGCGAACAACGAGACGCCGGCCTTGGTGCGCGCCGCCACAATGATGAGGTTGGAGACGTGGCCGTCGATGACGAACATCTTGTGGCCGTCGAGCACCCAGCCGTCGCCCTTCTTCTCCGCCTTGCACTCGATGCCGCCGAAGTCCCACTTCCCGTTGTCCTCGGTGATGGCGAGCGTGGCGATCGTCTCGCCCGACGCGATGCCGGGCAGGTAGCTCTTCTTCGCCTCGTCGTCGCCCGAGGTCAGCAACGCGTTGGCGCCCAGCGCCACCGACGAGAAGAACGGCGCGCAGAGCAGCGCGGACCCCATTTCCTCGAGCACGACGAGCAGCTCCACGTAGGAGAAACCAGAACCACCGAACTCCTCGGGGATGGTCAGCGACTGCAGGCCGAGCTGGTCGGCCATCTGGCTCCACACCGCGGGGTCGTAGCCCTCGGAGGTGTCCATGAGGCGGCGGACCTCGGTCTCGGGTGACTTCTCGGTCAGGAACCGGCGGACTGCGGCGCGCAGCTCCTCCTGCTCGTCACTGAACGCGAAATTCATGCCTGGGCTCCTCTTGCCTCTCCCCCCCGGCAGCCCCGCCGGCGGTGTATCCCTTGCTTACCCGGCTGTCTACCAGACCAGGAGCTACGGCGACCAGAAGGGTGCCGGCATCTCTTACGCTGGGTCCATGGGACAGCTGGAGAAAATCTGGAGCGACGCGGCCGCCGAGGTGCACCAGATCGTGGTGGGCCCGATGGACAACAACGTGTACATCTTGCGATGCCGCCGCACGGGTGACGCGATGCTCGTCGACGCCGCCAACGAGCACGAGGCGCTGCTGCCGATCTGCCGCGACCTCGGCGTCAACCAGGTCGTCGAGACGCACGGCCATTGGGACCACATCCAGGCCGTGCCTGCGGTGCGCGAGGCCGGGATCTCGGTGGCGGTGACCAGCGCCGACGCGGCGATGCTGCCCAGCTACGACCTGATCATCGACGACGACGAGATGCTCAGAGTGGGCGACCTTCGCATCAAGACCCTGGCCACGCCCGGCCACACGCCCGGTTCGATCTGCTTCGCCGTCGAGGGCACGGACCTCCTCTTCACGGGCGACACCCTGTTCCCCGGTGGCCCGGGCAACACCTCGTTCGAGGGCGGCGATTTCCCCACCCTCATCGAGTCGATCGAGCGCCGGATCTTCGCCAGATTCGAGCCCGGCACCCGGGTGCTGCCGGGGCACGGGACGGCCACGACGGTGGGTTCCGAGGCCCCTCACCTGCAGGAATGGGTCGACAGAGGCTGGTAGGCGACCGGGCGTGTCCCGCCGGGACGGGTCCGGCGGACGGGCTCGGCCGGCCGTGAAGGAAAACTCGACCAAAAAGGTAAGCTTTTAATCATGCCGGCGACTCCCCCGCTGCTCGAGATCAAGAACCTGCACGTCTCGGCCGAGGACGGCGCCATCCTGCGCGGGGTCGATCTGACCGTCGGCGCCGGCGAGGTCCACGCCCTCATGGGCCCGAACGGTGCCGGCAAGTCGACGTTGGCGGGTGCGCTGCTCGGGCACCCGGCCTACCGGGTGACGCAGGGCAGCATCTCGCTCAACGGCGAGGACGTGACGGGCTGGCCCACCGACGTGCGGGCCAAGGCCGGCCTGTTCCTGGCCTTCCAGTACCCCGAGTCCATCGAGGGCGTCTCCGTCACCCAGTTCCTGCGCCAGGCCATGGCGGCGCGCAAGGACACCGAGGTCTCCGTTCTGGAAGTACGGGTGTTGATGACCGAGTGGATGGAGCGGCTCGGTATGGACTCGTCGTTCGCCTCCCGGCACCTGAACCAGGGGTTCTCGGGTGGCGAGAAGAAGCGCAACGAGATCTTGCAGATGGCGCTGCTCGAACCGCTGGTCGCCGTGCTCGACGAGACCGACTCGGGCCTCGACATCGACGCGCTGCGCGTCGTCGGTCGTGGCGTGGCGGCGGTACGCGCGGAGAGTCCTGCGTTGGGGGTCCTGGCCATCACCCACTACGAGCGGCTGCTGACGGAGCTGGTGCCCGACGTCGTGCACATCCTGGTGGACGGACGGGTGGTGGCTTCGGGAGGGCCCGAGCTGGCGGCACAGATCGAGGCGTCGGGATACGAGGCGTGGCGATGAGCGTGGACCCTTCGCGAGTGCCGGAGTCGGTTGCGCCGTTGAACACCGAGGCGCTGCGCAAGGACTTCCCGCTGTTGTCCCGCAAGGTCAACGGGCGGCCGATCGTGTACCTGGACGCGGCGGCGTCCGCGCTGCAGCCCCAAACGGTGATCAGCGCCATGACGCAGTACTACGAGACGACGCACTCCAACGTGCATCGAGGCGTGTACGCCACGGCCGAGGAGGCGACAGCGCTGTACGAGCGGGCGCGGGTGGTGGCGGGGCGCTTCCTGGGCGCGCCGGACCCGGCCCGGGAAGTGGTGTTCACGAAGAACACGACCGAGTCGCTGAACCTGGTCGCGCAGTCGTGGGGGCGTGCGAACCTGCGCCGTGGGGACGCCGTGTTGCTGACCGAGATGGAGCACCACTCGAGCTCGGTGCCGTGGATGATCTTGTCAGAGGAGCTCGGCGGGCTCGACCTGCGGTACATCCCGGTCGACGGCTCGGGTCGTCTGGATTTGTCGGACTTGGACCGGTTGGTGGCCGGGGTCAAGGTCGTCGCCGTGTCGGCGATGTCGAACGTCCTCGGGACGATCAACCCGGTCGCCTCGATCGCCGAGGTCGCGCACCGTGAGGGCGCCGTCGTGATCGCCGATGGGGCGCAGCTGGTGCCGCACGTGCCGACCGACGTCGTCGGGCTGGGCGCGGACTTCGTGGCGTACTCGGCGCACAAGACGATGGGCCCGACGGGCCTGGGTGTGCTGTGGGGCCGGGCTTCGTTGCTCGAGGAGATGCCGCCGTTCCTGGGCGGCGGCGGGATGATCCTCGACGTGAAGCTCGACGGGTTCCGGCCGGCGCCGCCGCCGGCACGCTTCGAGGCGGGCACGCCGCCCATCGCCGAGGCCGTGGGGCTGACGGCAGCCTTGCGGTATTTGAACGAGATCGGGATGGACCGGATCCGCGCCCACGAGCTGGCGCTGACCAACTACGCGCTGGCCCGCTTGGACGAGAAGCTCGGTTCCGACGTGCGGGTGTTCGGGCCACCGGCCGCGCCCGACCGGGGTGGCGTGATCTCGCTGGCGTACCGGGACGTGCACGCGCACGACCTGGCCCAGGTGCTCGACCAGTTCGGCGTCTGTGTGCGCCCAGGCCACCATTGCGCCAAGCCGCTGATGCGCAAACTCGGCGTGCAGGCGACCGCCCGGGCCTCGTTGTCCCTGTTCAGCGACGAGCACGACATCGAAGTGCTGATCGAGGGTCTCACGGAAGCCGGTAGGTTGTTCGGCTGATGGGCATGGGCGACCTCGACGATCTCTACCGCGAGATCATCCTCGACCACTACCGCTCCCCCCGGAACCGGGGCGAGTTGGAGTCCCCGCCCGCGCACCG
>DATAYX010000099.1:0-3605 GCA_036272355.1 Acidimicrobiales bacterium | reverse complement strand
GAGCGCCCGGGAGGAGGGCGCCGTCAACAACAGGTAGAGCGACTCGGGCGTGGTCACCAGGAGGTCGGGCGCCTGGCGCTTCATGGCGGCGCGCTCGGCCGGCGGCGTGTCGCCGGTGCGCACGGCGACGCGCAGTCCGGGGTCGGGGCAACCGAGGCGGGCCGCCTCCTCCCGGATCTCGGAGAGGGGGACGTGCAGGTTCTCATGCACGTCGACGGCCAGCGCGCGCAGCGGCGAGATGTAGAGGACCTCGGGCGTGCCGGCGTGGCGCGTCCCGGCCTCGGCGGCGCGGTACGCCGCGTCGATGGCGACGAGGAAGCCGGTCAGGGTCTTGCCCGACCCGGTGGGGGAGGCGACGAGGACGTCGCGGCCGGCGGCGATGTGGGGCCAGGCGGCCGACTGGGGCTCGGTGGGCCCGGCCGGGAAGCGCCGGGCGAACCACGCCGCGACGGCCGGGTGGAAGAGGGACTCGGGCGCGGCCGGCTCGGCGATGAGCGTCACCGCCCTATTCCACCAGGATGCTGTGACGCCCGCGTCAGGCGGCGGGGCGCCACCCCCAGGCCGAGACCATGGGGGGCTGGGTCAGGTCGAGACGCCCGGAGCGGACGCTGGCCAGGTGCTGCTCGATCTCCTCGTCGGTGGCGAATTCGTGCTCGACGAGCTGGTCGCGCACCATGGCGATCGTGGCCACCTCGAGCGGGATGCAGGCGGGGTGGCGGACGGGGAAGGCGGCGTCGGCGGCCACGTCCTCGAGGCCGGCGGCGCGGAGGCGGTGCGGCAGGGTCCGGCCGTAGGCCAGGTCGACCCCCCGCTCCGACAACAGGTGGCGGAAGCCCCGGCGCAGGCGGTTGGCGAGCACTTCCTCGGGGCCGGTCTCCTCCAGAGCGCTGCGCGGCTGCAGCGCGGGGTCGGCGTCCTCGATCAGGAGGACGCCGCCGGGCCGCAGCGCGGCGACCATGTTGGCCAGCGCGGCCTCGCGCTCGGGCACGTGCACGAGCACGAGGCGCGCGTGGACGAGGTCGAAGGGCCCGCCCGGCGGTGGCTCGCCCGCCACGTCGTGCTCGAGGATCGTCACGTTCGGCGCGGCGGCGTTGGTGGCCCACGCCAGGTCGATGTCGGTCGCGACCACGTGGCCCCGGGGCCCGACCCGCGCCGCCATGTGCGCCACGACGCTCGTGCCGCCGGCACCCGCCTCCCAACAGCGCCAGCCGGCGGCGAGGCCGAGCGCATCGAGATGCCGGAACGTCGACGGGTCGAACAGCGTGGCGAAGGCGGTGAAGCGGTCCATCGCCTCGGCGGCCTCGTTGCCGAGCAGATAGCGGCCGCGTCCGTTGCCGGTCACGGCGACGACGCGGGCTCGGTGTTCGTGACGGGTGCTCCCGATCCCGCCGCGTCCGCCGCGCCGGGTCCGGCGGTGGGACGCGGCGGGCCGCCCACGGCGGTCACCCCGAGATCGTGCGAGGTTCCGACGTAGCGGTCGAGCACGTCGGCCACCTCGGTGCGCCCCTCCTCGATCAGCGCCGACGACGCCGAGAAGTCCCGGTACTGCCCCGACGGCTCGCCGCCGCCGCTGAAGACGATCACCTCGACGCCGTGCGGGAGCGAGGCGAGCTCGCGCACGAAGCGGGCGTGGATCGCCACGAAGAACGCGGTGAGCAAGGCCTCGACCGGCCGGGCGGGCGCCCTGGGGTGGTAGTGCAGGGGCCCGCAGAGCAGCACGTAGATACGGTCGCATCCGCTCGTCAGCGCACGGCTGATCGGCACGTTGTTGACGACGCCGCCGTCGACGAGCACGTCGCCGTCGACCGTCACCGGCGGGAACATCGTCGGGATCGCGGAGGAGGCGAGGATGGCCTCGACGGCGGGGCCCCGCGTGATCCACCGCTCGCGGCCGTCGGTGAGCGACGTGGTCACCACCTCGACCGGTATCTGCGCGTCCTCGAGGTTCTCGAAGCGCACGCCCGCCTCGATGATCTTGCGCAGCCCGGTGTTCGCGTGCACGGACGCACGTTTCTGGAAGAAGGCCCACGGTCCATCGAGCGCGCCCCTCGGGAAGATGTCGCCGCCGCGGATGCCCCGCCACACCTCGGCCATGTGCGCGATCCCCTCGGGCGTCGGGTCGCCCGCGTAGGCGGCCCCGTTGATCGCGCCCACGCTCGCCCCGAACACGCGGTCGGCGCGGATGCCCCTTCTCACGAGCTCCTGCAGCATGCCGACCTGCACCGCTCCTCGGCTGCCGCCGCCCGCCAGCACGAACGCGGTGGTCTGCGGGGTCCCGTCCCCACCGCCGGACCTCTTGTCGGCGGCGTGGCGGCCGTGCTGGGCATGACGGCCCTGGCGGCCGAAGCGCGCACGGAAGCGCTCGCTCCAGGTGGATCCCCGCGCGCCATCGCTGGTGCGACGGTCGCCGTCGGCGGTGTGGGCGCCGTCGTGGCCGTCGTGGCCGTCGTGGCCGTCGAAGGCGGAGTCGGCGTGGGTGTCGGAGTCGGAGTCGGAGTCGGAGTCGGATTCGGAGCCGGAGCCGAAGGAGCCGCCGGTGAACGTCATGGCGCGTCCCGGTCCTCGCCGGACTGCGCCTGGTATGCGGTCTCCCGGCGCGCACGCCACGCCCGTCGCCCTGCGACGTCGTGGCGCACCGCCCACACGATGATGATCACGATCAGCACGACCATGGCGACGACGAACACCCCGAACACGACGGCGAACGCCGTGTTGGTGGCCGGCGCCAGCAGATCGAGAGCAGGTGCCATGCACTCGCCAGGGTAGAGGAGGTGTCACACGCCGTGGGCACACTGCGCCCCATGGTCCTCGTCGCCCCACGCCCGCTGCAGCGGCCGACGTCGGGGGCTGCGGCGGCGGGGACCGGGACGGGTGCCGGCGGTGTGGGAGCTGGTGTGGTGGGCGGCGCCGGAGGTCGTGTGGTGGGCGGCGCCGGCAACGAGGTACTGGCGCTGTTGCGGGACACGGCGGCCCGGCCGAGCTTCGACCCGGGCCTGGCGGGCGGGCTCCGGGCGTGGCTGGAGGACGCGGCGTACGGGGTGGTCGCATCGAGGGGCGACCTGGCGCCGGCATTGGCGCTGGGGCCGCGGGAGCTGCTCGGGCCGGGGACGGCGCCGGCGGTGCTGAATGGTGACGCGGATGTGCGGGCGGGTGACGGTGCCGGTGGCGGTGTGTGTGGCGGTGGCGGTGGCGGTGCAGCGGTGTCGGAAGACGTCGTGGTGTCCCGGCTCGTGCACGCGCTCTTCTGCCGCCTGGTGGTCGACGGCACATTCGACGATCCGCTCGGTGACGCGCTCGACTCGTGCCGCGCCGAAGGACCGGGCGGCGGCGCTGCGGCGACGGTGGCTGCCGTCGAGGCGATGGCAGAGCCGGCGCGGGCTGCGCTCGGGGTCGTGGTGGCGACGCACGCGGCGCACCTGGCCGACCTGGTGCCGCGACTGGCTCCGGCCTGGATGCCGCGCACCGACGACCGCGTCGCCATTCCATTGGCGGGCGGCCGCATCGTGTTGCACGGGGTCTTCGACCTCCTCGTCGGCCTGCCGCGGCCGGACACCGCGTCTCTGTGTGCGGTGGGACTCTGCACCGGAGGGTCGTGGGCCCGCGAG
>DATAYX010000098.1:0-3953 GCA_036272355.1 Acidimicrobiales bacterium | reverse complement strand
GGGTGCCGTCGCCGCCGGGCTCGTCGCGTGAGTTCCGCTCGCGACAGCGGTCGTGGGCGTCACTGTCGTCGGCGTGATCGTGGGTGGCGGCGCGGACACCCCGTTCGCGTTGGGGGCCGGGTTGGTCGGTGTCTGCAGGCTCGAGCCGAAGATGTTCACCAGCATCTGCTGCGACGCCGGCTGGGTCACGGTCAGCACCTCGCCGAGACCCCCGAACGCCGTCGACGACACGGTGGGCAGAGTCTGCCCCGCCAGCTGGGAGGGATCGAAGGACCGGTAGTTCAGCGCCAGCCCGATGAGCTCGTTGAAGCCCCAGCCGTCGTCGATGGTGACCCCCTGGTGGAGGGAGCCGAGGAAGGCATTGACGGTGAGCGGGTTCACCTTCGACTTGGCGGACTGGATCATCGCCTTCAAGAACACGTCCTGGCGCTGGATGCGCCCGAAGTCGCTCGTGCCGTCGGTGTGCCAGTAGCCGTTCGTGTGGTACTCGTAGTGCCGAGAGCGCGCCGCGGCCAGCGCCTCCGCGCCGTTGAGCAACTGGCAACCCGGTGTCGTGATGTTCAGGCCCGAGAAGGCGTCCTTGGCCGGGTAGGGGAAGTTCATGTAGACCCCGCCGAGCGCATTGACCGACTGTTGAAAGCCGGAGAAGTCGACCTCCACCACATGGTTGATCGGGATCCCGAAGTTGGCGGTGATCGTCTTCACCAGTTGGTTTGCGCCGCTGTTGTAGGAGGAGTTGATTCGGTTGTAGTTCCCGTACTGCTGGCTGTCGGGCGGGAGCATGGAGACCACCGTGTCGCGCGGGATCGACATGACCTGGATCGACTTGGTGTTCGGGGTGACATGCCAGAGCTGCACCACGTCGCTGCGCTGCCCCGTGACCTGTTGCGCCGAACCGAATGCCTTGGCGCCGGCCGCGGACTCGCCGACCCGCGTGTCCGAGCCGATGACGAGGATGGTGAAGGGTTGGCCGCCCTGCGCCGCAACCTCGTCGGCGATGTGGACCTTGTTGAGCTGGTTGAAGCGGTACCACAGGTATGCGTAGCTGCCTCCGATCGCCGCCGCCGCCAGCACGACGACGCTGGTGAGGATGACGACCGTCTTCTTACCGGCGCTCCACTTCGGCTTGCCGCCCCGCCGCAACTTCTCTGATTTGGAGGCGTCGACGCGCGCTCCGAGTTCCTGGAGGCCTCGCTCGTTGGCCACCTTTCCGGGTTCGCCGGTGCGCATCTCGCGACCGAGCGCCGACAACCCTTCTTGGTTCGCGCCCCCACCACGAGGTCTGCGGGGAGAGCGACCAAAGTCGTCGCCCGGTGGACGACCGTTCGCCATGACAAAAACGGTACCTTGCAGGACCTCGCTTATGGCGTCAGCAGGACGGCCCCGACCTGCGCTTTCTCAGTTCACAGCGCGCGTTACGCGTCCGGTCAGCTTTCGGCGTCCTGGTAGCCCGCGTACCCGGTCTGCTCGAGCTGGAGCGCGAGCGCTGCATCTCCCGTCGCAACGATGCGGCCCCCGACCATGACGTGCACGAGGTCGGCCTCGAGCTGCACCAGGAATCGGTTGAAGTGCGTGATGGCGAGGATCCCGACGCCCCACTCCGTCGTCGCCAGCTGGAGGCGCCTCGCCACCTCGCCCAGCGCGTCGACGTCGAGCCCGGAGTCGACCTCGTCGAGGATGCTGATGGCAGGTCGGAGCACGCCGAGCTGGACCATCTCGGTGCGCTTGCGCTCGCCGCCGGAGAGGTCGACGTTGAGCGGGCGCCGCAGGAGGCGCGCGTCCAGGCCGACGGCCTTGGCCTCGTCGATCATCCGGCCGTCGAGTGCCGTGTCGTCCGGGTCGCTGCCGAGCGCCGCATCGAACAACGAATGGAGGCTCACTCCGGGCACCTCGACCGGATGCTGCAGCGCGAGGAACAGCCCGGCCTGTGCCCGCTTCCACGCTGGTTGGCCCGCCAGCTCCTGGTCGTCCATCTTGATGGAGCCCTCGGTGACCTCGGTGCCGGGACGCCCCATGAGCGCGTGTGCCAGGGTGCTCTTGCCCGAACCGTTCGGGCCCATGATCACGTGGACCTCGCCGCTGCGCACCGTCAGGTCGATGCCGTGCAGGACCTCTTTGCCGCCGGCCGACGCGTGCAGGCCTCGCACCTCGAACACGTGCCCACCGCTCGTGGTGCTCATGGCAGCTCCACGGACACGCTGTCGCCGTCAACGACGACCGTGTACACCGCGATGGGCTGGGTCGCCGGCAGCGAGCACGGCGCGCCGGTCAGCAGATCGAACGTGCTGCCGTGGCGCGGGCATTCGATCTCGCACTCGTCCGCCCAGACCTCCCCCTCGGCCAGCGAGTAGTCCTCGTGACTGCACTCGTCGTCGACGGCGTGGAACTCGTCGCCGATGCGCACCAGCGCGATCCGGCGGCCGGCGACGTCGAAACGCCTCGCCTCACCGGGCGTCAGCTCGTCTTTCTTGCAGAGCGCCACGGTCTCAGACACCGGCGACCTGCCGGCCCCTCAGCGCGGCGTCGAGGCGGGCATGCACCTCGCGCTCGAGCAGCGAGGTGGCCTGGGGCACGGGGCCCCGGTCGATGATGGCGTCGAAGAAGCCCCTCACGATGAGACCCTCGGCCACCTCGGGGGCCACACCGCGCGACTCGATGTAGTACCGCTGGTCCTCGTCCACCGGCCCCACCGTCGAGGCGTGCGAGCACTTCACGTCGTTCTCGAGGATGTCGAGGTTGGGCACCGAGTCGGCATGGGCGCCCTCGTCGAGGACCAGGTTGTGGTTGGTCTGGCGGGCGTCGCTGCGGACCGCGCCGCGGTGCACGCGGATGAGGCCGCTGTAGACGGAACGGGAACGGCCGGCGACGGCCCCCTGGCAGAGCAGCTCGCTGTTGGTCCTGGGCGCGGCATGGTCCTGCAGGGTGCGGATGTCGTGGACCTGGGTCCCGTCCCCGAGATACGTGGAGAGGATCTCACTGCGGGCGTCCTTCCCGTCGACCGTGACGTCGGTGCGGACGCGGTCGTAGGCGGCCCCCAGCCCGACGGTGAAAGTGCGGACCGACGAGTTCCGGCTGCCGCGGGCGGAGAGCCGCGCGATGGACCATGCGCTGTCGGCCAGCGTCTGCAGCGACAGGTAGGACACGGACGCGTCGTCGGCGGCTGCCAGTTCCGTCACCGGCACGACCAGCGCGCGCTCGGCATCCTGGCCCTGTGGTCCTGCGAACACCTCGACGACGGAAACGGCCGCGCCGGTGCCGGCGCGCACGCAGACGCGCGGGAAGGACGTGGTCCCAGGCTCACTCCAGTGCACGACGAGCACGGGCCCGTCGACGGTGACGCCGCCGGGGACGTCGACGAAGATCGGGTCGGGCGCGAAGGCGTCGTTGAGACGCACCAGGGCGTCCCCGTCGCGCTGGACCGATCCGAGCATGTCGGCGGACGCGGGAACGTTGTCGGCGACCCCGAAGTCGAACGCCTCCGAGTCGGCGCTGCCGTCGGCGCCGCTCCACGTGGCCGGGACGGCACGTCCGCACTGCACCAGGACGCTGGCCGCGGTGTGCCCGAGGGCGGCGCGCAGCGATTCGAAGAGTGCTGTCGCCTCGGGCGACCCGGCGTCGGCTGGGGCCTCCGGGCCGACCGCGGGCGAGAAATCCTCGAGCGACAGCTCGTCGATCGGCGAGTAGCGCCAGACCTCTTCGTTCTCGGAGGGCAGTGGGGTCGACGAGAAGGCCTCGTATCCGGTGGCCCGTCGCCGGCGCAGCCAGTCGGGGCCGCCCAGGCTCGCGGACGCCTCAGCGCTGAAGGTGGACAGGGGTCAAACCTCTCTCGATGCGAGTGGTGGGAGTGGTCGCGGGTTCTCGACGCGGGTGCAGCCAATGCACCTTAGTGGCCCATTTCCAGGGCCATTACCAGGGCGGATAGCCTGCCTGGCATGGGTGAGCACGCAGGTATC
>DATAYX010000097.1:0-4329 GCA_036272355.1 Acidimicrobiales bacterium | reverse complement strand
CGCAAGCTCTATCGAGCCGACCTGCTTGTAGAAGGTGGTCAGGCGCTCGGCCTGGAACTGGACCATCTGCTGCTGGAAGCCCCGGCCGATCTCGCCGATCGTGTTGGCGACGGGCACCCGCACATCGGAAAACGAGAGCTCGGCCGTGTCGCTCGACCACATGCCGAGCTTTTCGAGCTTGCGTGAGACGGCGACGCCCGGCACGTCCGTGGGCACCACGATCAGCGACATGCCACGCGATCCGTCCGACTCGTCGGACGTGCGCGCCAGGAGGCAGAGCCAGTCGGCCTGGACCCCGTTCGTGATGAAGAGCTTGGAGCCGTTGATGACCCACTCGTCGCCATCTCGGATGGCACGGGTGCGGATGCCGGCAACGTCGCTGCCGGCATCGGGCTCGGTCACCGCGATCGACGTCACCACCTCACCACGCACGGCAGGGGCCAAGAACCGTTCCTTCAACTCGTGGCTCCCATAGCGGTGCAGCGCCGGCGTCGACATGGACATCTGGACGGCAATGGCCATGGGGACGCCGCCGCAGCTGACCCGCCCCAACTCCTGGGCCGCGATGAGCGTGAAGCTGTGATCAGCCCCCATCCCGCCGTACGCCTCGTCGTACTCCAAACCGAACAGACCGACCGCGCCGAGCTTCGGGAACAGCTCGTGCGCCGGGAATATCCGGGCCGCTTCCCATTCCTCGACGTGCGGCTCGATTTCACGTTCGATCAGGTCGCGCACGGTCTTGCGAAACAGTTGGTGCTCGTCGGACTCGATCACCGGCCAACGGTACCACCGGGCATTTTCGGCCCCCCCGGGCACGCCCCCCTACACTGCGCACTCGTGACGGATTCGCTGGTGGGCGTGCACCACGACGGCGGCGTGCGCACCCTGACGCTCGATTCTCCCGAGAACCGCAATGCGCTCTCCGCCCGCCTCCTCGAGGAGCTGGAGCAGGCGTTGCGTGACGCGACGACTGACGCGGACGTGCGCGCCGTCGTGATCACCGGGTCGGGCAGCGTGTTCTGTTCCGGCGCCGACCTGTCCGAGCGCGGTAAAGCCGCACCGAGCCGGATGCCCGACATCCTCACGATGATCGTTCAGAGCGCGACCCCGGTGATTGCCCGGGTCAATGGTCACGCCCGGGCCGGGGGTCTCGGGCTCATCGCAGCCGCCGACATGGCGGTCGCTCCGGAGTCCAGCACGTTCGCCTTCACCGAGGTCCGGGTCGGCGTCGCCCCAGCGATGATCCTGGTGCCGGCGCTCCGCGTCATGGACAGGCGTTTTCTCGCCCGCATGACCCTCACCGGCGAGCGCTTCGGCGCGCACGAGGCCGTCGCCGCCGGCCTCCTCAGTGCTGTGACGGCGGACGGGGAGGCTGCGCTCGACGAATGGGTGGCGGAACGGACGACGGCGATCCGTCAGGGCGCGCCCGGCGCCGTTCGGGCCACCAAGGGCCTTCTGCGCGACCTCCCCCACGACGCCTGGAGCGAGGGCCTGACGACAGCAGCCGCCCTCTCGGCCGAACTCTTCGCCGGCGCGGAGGCCGCCGAGGGCATGGAGGCGTTCCTGCAGAAACGCCGACCCTCGTGGGACACGACCGAATGAGCACGGAACGATGAGCACGCCGCTGCGGACGTTGCTCACGACGTCGAACCCCGAGCACCGCGCCCAAGCCGACGCCATGCGCGGCCTTGTCGACGAGGTACGCGCGCTGCACGACGAGGTGTTGGCGGGTGGCGGCGTGCAGTACGTCGAACGGCATCGGTCCCGGGGCAAGATGATGGTGCGTGAGCGCCTCGAGGCGCTCGTGGACCCCGGGACACCCGTACTCGAGCTCTGCCCGCTGGCGGGACTGCGCACGGGCGACCCCGTCGGCGGGGGTGTCGTGGTCGCGCTGGCAGAGGTGGCGCACACGCAGTGCCTCGTGATCGCGAACGACCCGACGGTACGCGGCGGCACCACGAGCCCTACCACGATCCGCAAGCTGCTGCGGGCGATGGACGTGGCCGAGGAGAACCGCCTCCCGGTTCTGATCCTCGTCGAGTCCGGTGGGGCGGACCTGCCCCGCCAGGCCGACGTCTTCGTGCCCGGGGGCGAGCAGTTCCGCCGCCTGACCCAGCTCTCCGCGCAGGGCATCCCGACCGTCTGCGTTGTCTTCGGGTCCTCGACCGCCGGGGGCGCGTACCTGCCGGGCATGAGCGACTACACGGTCATGGTCGAGGACCGAGCCCGCGTCTTTCTGGGCGGCCCGCCGTTGGTGAAGATGGCGATCGGCGAGGACGCCAACGAGGAGGAACTGGGCGGCGCGCTGATGCACGCGAGGACGTCGGGCCTCTGCGACTACCTCGCCCGGGACGAGGAGGACGCGCTGCGCATCGCACGCGGCATCGTGGCGCACCTGCACTGGCGCCGTCTCGGCCCCGGCCCGAGCGGGCCCGCGGACGAGCCGATCTACCCGGCCGAGGACCTGTTGGGCATCGCGTCGGTCGACGTCCGTGTGCCCTTCGACGTCCGCGAGATCCTCGCCCGCGTCGTCGACGGCTCACGCTTCGAGGAGTTCAAGGAGTCCTACGGCCCGCAGCTCGTGTGCGGGTGGGCATCCATCGGCGGCTACCCGATCGGGGTGGTGGCGAACAACGGCATCCTGTTCTCACCCGAGGCGCAGAAGGGCGCCCAGTTCATCGCCCTGTGCAACCGGACCGACACCCCCATCCTCTTCGTGCAGAACATCACCGGGTTCATGGTGGGAACGCGGTACGAGCAGGGCGGCATCATCAAGGACGGGGCCAAGCTCATCAATGCGGTGTCCAATTCCAAGGTCCCGCACCTCACGCTGATGGTCGGGGCCAGCTACGGAGCAGGCAACTACGCCATGGCCGGCCGGGCCTACGACCCTCGCTTCATCTTCACCTGGCCCAATCACCGCATCGCCGTCATGGGCCCCAAGCAGCTCGCTGGTGTGCTCTCCATCGTGCGGCGCAACGCCGCCGAGGCCGCCGGCCGGCCGTTCGACGAGGACGCCGACGAAGAGTTGCGCCAGGCGACCGAGAACCAGATCGAGGAGGAGTCCACGGCGCAGTACGCGACGGGGCGCCTCTGGGACGACGGGATCATCGACCCCCGCGAGACCCGTACCGTGTTGGCGATCGCGTTGACCGCGGTGCACTCCGCGGCCGTCGAGGGGACGGCGGTGTTCGGGGTGGTGCGGCACTGATGGAAACGGCCGGGCTCACGCGCGTCCTCGTGGCGAACCGGGGCGAGATTGCCCGCCGGATCATCCGCGGCGCGCACGACGCCGGCTGTGAGGCCGTTGCGGTCTATGCGGCGGACGATGCCGCCAGCCCGCACGTCGGCGAGGCCGATGCCGCCGTGCTGCTTCCCGGCGCGTCGTTGCGCGAGACCTATCTCGACCCGAACGCGCTCGTTGCGGCGGCCGGGGCGAGCGGATCGGACGCGCTGCACCCCGGCTACGGGTTCCTCTCGGAGAACCCGGAGCTCGCGGTCGCCTGCGCCCGGGCCGGGATCGCGTGGGTCGGCCCGCCCCCCGAGGCCATGCGGGTCATGGGCCACAAGGCCCGCGCCAAGGAGGTGGTCGCCGCGGCCGGCGTGCCGGTGCTGCCGAGCGCCGTGGTGCCGGCCGGGACCGAGAACGCGGCGCTCGTTGGTCTCGCCGAAGGCGTCGGGTACCCGCTCCTCGTCAAGGCGTCAGCCGGTGGGGGAGGGCGCGGCATGCGCCTCGTCGAAGGACCGGGCGAGCTCGCTGAGGCCGTGGCGTCGGCGCAGCGCGAGGCGGTTGCTGCGTTCGGATCGGACGAGGTGTTCGTGGAGAAGTACCTTCCCGAACCGCGGCACATCGAGGTGCAGGTGATGGGCGACAGCCACCGCACCGTCCTGCACCTCTTCGACCGGGAATGCTCCGTCCAGCGCCGGCACCAGAAGGTGGTCGAGGAGGCCCCGGCCGTCCTCCTGCCCGACGCCACGCGCCACGCCATGTGGGAGGCCGCGGTCGCCGCGGCCAAGGCCGTCGGCTATGTCGGGGCCGGCACGGTGGAGTACCTCGCCGACGCGAGCGGCTTCTACTTCCTCGAGATGAACACGCGCCTGCAGGTCGAGCACGGCGTGACCGAGCTCGTGACCGGCCTCGATCTCGTCGGGCTGCAGCTCGCCGTCGCCTCCGGTCGCCCGCTGCCCGTGCCCCAGGAGGCCGTCACCAGCACCGGCCACGCGATCGAGGTGCGGCTCTGCGCCGAGAGCCCGCGCGACGGGTACCGACCGACGCCCGGCGCCGTCACGCACGTCCGCTGGCCCGAGGGTGCCGGCATACGCGTCGAC
>DATAYX010000096.1:0-6237 GCA_036272355.1 Acidimicrobiales bacterium | reverse complement strand
CAGAAGGGCGCCCAGTTCATCGCCCTGTGCAACCGGACCGACATGCCCATCCTCTTCGTGCAGAACATCACCGGGTTCATGGTGGGAACGCGGTACGAGCAGGGCGGGATCATCAAGGACGGCGCCAAGCTCATCAATGCGGTCTCCAACTCCAAGGTCCCGCACCTCACGCTGATGGTCGGGGCCAGCTACGGCGCAGGCAACTACGCCATGGCCGGACGCGCCTACGACCCTCGCTTCATCTTCACCTGGCCCAATCACCGCATCGCCGTGATGGGCCCCAAGCAACTCGCAGGTGTGCTCTCCATCGTGCGGCGCAACGCCGCCGCGGCCGCCGGACGGCCGTTCGACGAGAACGCTGACGAGGAGCTGCGCCAGGCGACGGAGAACCAGATCGAGGAGGAATCGACGGCGCAGTATGCGACCGGGCGCCTGTGGGACGACGGCATCATCGACCCGCGCGAGACACGTACCGTGCTGGCGATCGCGTTGACCGCGGTGCACTCCGCTGCGGTCGAGGGGACGGCCGTGTTCGGGGTGGTGCGGCACTGATGAAAACGTCTGCGCTCACGCGCGTCCTCGTGGCCAACCGGGGCGAGATCGCCCGCCGCATCATCCGCGGCGCGCACGACGCCGGCTGTGAGGCCGTCGCCGTCTATGCGGCGGACGATGCCGCCAGCCCACACGTCGGCGAGGCCGACGCCGCCGTGCTGCTCCCCGGCGCCTCGTTGCGCGAGACCTATCTGGACCCGAACGCGCTCGTTGCCGCGGCCCGGGCGAGCGGCTCGGACGCCTTGCACCCCGGCTACGGGTTCCTCTCGGAGAATCCGGCGCTCGCCGACGCCTGCATCGAGGCCGGGATCGCGTGGGTCGGTCCACCCCCCGAGGCCATGCGGGTCATGGGCCACAAGGCCCGCGCCAAGGAGGTGGTCGCCGCGGCGGGCGTGCCCGTGTTGCCGAGCGCGGTCGTGCCGGCTGGGGCCGCGGACGGGGCGCTCACCGGCCTCGCCGAAGGCGTCGGGTACCCGCTCCTGGTCAAGGCCTCGGCCGGCGGGGGAGGGCGCGGCATGCGCCTCGTCGAAGGACCGGGCGAGCTCGCTGAGGCCGTGGCGGCGGCCCAGCGCGAGGCAGCGGCCGCGTTCGGGTCGGACGAGGTGTTCGTCGAGAAGTACCTTCCCGAACCGCGGCACATCGAGGTGCAGGTGATGGGCGACAGCCACGGCACCGTCCTGCACCTCTTCGACCGGGAATGCTCCGTCCAGCGCCGGCACCAGAAGGTGGTCGAGGAGGCCCCGGCCGTCCTCCTGCCCGACGCCACGCGCCACGCCATGTGGGAGGCCGCGGTCGCCGCGGCCAAGGCTGTCGGCTATGTCGGGGCCGGCACGGTGGAGTACCTCGCCGACGCGAGCGGCTTCTACTTCCTCGAGATGAACACGCGGCTGCAGGTCGAGCACGGCGTCACCGAACTGGTAACCGGCCTCGATCTCGTCGGCCTGCAGCTCGCCGTCGCCGCCGGTCGCCCGCTGCCCCTGCCCCAGGAGGCCGTCACCAGCACCGGCCACGCGATCGAGGTGCGGCTCTGCGCCGAGAGCCCGCGCGACGGGTACCGACCGACGCCCGGCGCCGTCACGCACGTCCGCTGGCCCGAGGGTGCCGGCATACGCGTCGACCGCGCCATCGAGTCGGGCAGCGTCGTCAGCCCCGCGTACGACTCGCTCGTCGCCAAGCTCATGGCGCACGGTGACGACCGATCCGCCGCGGTTGCGAAGCTGTCGCTGGCGTTGCGTGCCCTCGAGCTCGACGGCCTCGAGACCAACCGCGAGCTGCTGCAGGCCGTGCTCGACGACGGTGCGTTCCGACGCGGCGACATCGACATCCACTATCTCGAAGCTCGGACCGACCTCCGCGACGCCCAGGTGCCGGACGAGGTGCGGTGGCGTCACGCTGCCGCGGTCGGGTTCAGCCTGCTGGAGGAGCGTGCGGCGCGGAGCCTCGTCCCGGTGCCCGCGGCCGGCTGGCGCAACGTGGGGCGCGCCCTCCATGCAGACGAGCTGCGCGATGCCGCCGGGACCATCGAGGTACGGGTGGCGGCACCGGACGAGCCCGCGGAGGTCCGGATCGACGGCGAGTGGCAGGCAGCCGGATCGGCCATCACTCGAAGCGGGGTGGTCGACCTCGTGGCCACGGACGGGCTGCGACGTCGCTACCGCGTCCGGCTCGCACCCCATGCCGCCTTCGTCAACGGACCAGAGGGACAGTCGACCTTCGCGTTGCGCGCCGAGGACGACGCCGCCGAGCGCGGGGGCGTCGCCGGCGAGTGCCGAGCGCCGTTGCCCGGTGCGGTGACCAAGGTCCTCGTCGGCGTGGGCGACGTGGTCGCCGAAGGCGACGGCCTCGTGGTGCTGGAGGCGATGAAGATGGAGCACACCCTGCGTGCCCTCGGTGCTGGGACGGTGCGCGCTGTCCACGGTGCACCGGGGCAGCAGGTCGACGTCGGCGACCTGCTGGTGGAGATGGAGCCATCGTGAGCGCGGCGGCGGCAGCGCCACGCGACGTCTTGCGCATCGCCAACTGCAGCGGGTTCTTCGGCGACCGGCTCTCGGCGGCACGCGAGATGGTCGAGGGCGGACCGATCGACGTGCTGACCGGGGACTGGCTGGCCGAGCTGACCATGTACATCCTGCACAAGACCCGTCAGCGCAGCGGCGGCTACGCGCGGACCTTCCTGCGGGAGCTCGAGGACGTGCTTCCGGCCTGCGTCGCGCGCGGGATCACGGTGGTCGCCAACGCAGGCGGCCTCGACCCCGAGGGCCTGGCCGAGGCGGTGCGCGAGCTCGCCCGTCGTCAAGGCGTCGAGGTGCGGGTGGCCTCGGTGTCGGGGGACGACATCACTGCGCGGGTGGCCGAGTTGCGCGCCGCCGGCGAGCGGTTCGTCAACCTCGACACCGGTGAGCCGCTGCCGGCGGAGGCCCCGCTGGTCACGGCGAACGCCTACCTGTCCGCCCGCCCGATCGCCGATGCCCTGGGCGCCGGGGCGCAGGTGGTGGTGACCGGCCGTGTCACCGACGCCGCGCTGGTGGTCGGGCCGGCGCTCCACGCGTTCGGCTGGGCCGACGGGGACCACGATGCCGTCGCCGGGGCCGTGGTGGCAGGTCACGTCATCGAGTGCGGTGCGCAGTGCTGCGGGGGGAATTACGCCTTCTTCGACGAGGTGCCGAACCGCGGCCGCATCGGCTTCCCCCTTGCCGAGGTGCATCCGGACGGCTCGTCGGTGATCACCAAACACCCGGGGACCGGCGGCGCGGTGACGGTCGGCACGGTGACCGCACAGCTGCTCTACGAGATCGGGAGTCCGCGCTATCTCAGCCCCGACGCGGTCGCGCGCTTCGACACGATCGAACTGACCCAGGAGGGTGCCGACCGCGTTCGCGTCGCCGGCGTGCGCGGGGAGGCGCCCCCACCCACGCTGAAGGTGACCGCGAACCTCGACGCCGGGTGGCGCAATTCCATGACGCTCGCCCTGACCGGCGCACAGGTGGCGGACAAAGCGCGCTTCGCCGCCGAGGCCGTGTGGGCCGGGATCCCCGGCGGACGCGGCGCCTTTGCCGAGACGGCCGAGGACCTGTCGGGTGACCTGACCGGAGGCGGCACGGCGTTCCTCCGCCTGGCCGTGCGCGGAGACGACGAACAGGCCGTTGGGCGCGCCTTCTCGGGCGCCGTTGTCGAGACCAGCCTGTCGAGCTATCCCGGCACTTTCTTCACGTCTGCACCCAGCGGTGCGCAGGGCGTGGCCCGCTACTGGCCCACCACGGTCGCCGCGTCCGCCGTGATGCCCCACGTCGAGTGCGAGGGAGCCGTGGTCGAGCCGACGCCGGCCCACTCGACAGGCGGCGGAGCCGCGGAGCCCGCGGCGCCTCCTGATTCCGACCCGGACGCTGACGCCGACAGCTCAGCGGACACCGGCGACTCCATCCAGGTCCCCCTCGGAATCCTCCTCGGGGCGCGTTCGGGGGACAAGGGCGGTGACGCCAACGTCGGCGTCTGGGCCGACGAGGACGACGTAGCCAAGTGGCTGCAGTCGGAAGTCACGACGGAGGTGTTCCGCACACTTCTGCCCGAGCTCGCCGCGTTCGAGGTGGACCGGTACGCCCTGCCCAATCTGCGGGCCGTGAACTTCGTGGTGCACGGCATCCTCGGCTGGGGCGTGGCGTCGAATCTTCGGCTCGACACACAGGCCAAGGGACTGGGTGAGCTGCTGCGCTCGCGGATGATCGACGTGCCGGTTGCGCTCGTCGCTTCGGGCAAGCCGGCGCAACGGCTGGCCGCCCGGACAGAAGACCCGCCGGCTCCCGCCTGAGCGAAACCGCCGGCTGGCGGGAGCCGATCTGGCAGGATGACCGGCGTGGAGCTCGCCCGCATTGTCGGACTCGTCGCGGGCATCGCCATCGTGCTCGTCACGATGTGGAACGTCTTCACCGCTCTGGTGCTGCCCCGCGTGACCTCCTCGCGCATCCCGCGTGGCATCACCCGTGTGGTGGCCGGCCTGGCCCGCGGCGCCGCGCCCCGGCTCCCAACCTACGAATTGCGCGACCGCATCCTGTCGTTCGTCGGACCGGCCTCCATGATCCTTTTGTTCGGGCTGTGGCTCTGCTTGCTCATGATCGGCTTCGCGCTCATCATCTGGTGGAACGCTGGGAACGACTTCGCCTCGGCCATCGGGATCGCGGGTTCGTCCATCTTCACGCTCGGGATTGCATCGGCGAGCGGTGCGGGTCCGCACACCCTCGAGATACTGGCCGCCGGGGTCGGGCTTCTGGTGATCGCGCTGGAGATCGCCTACCTGCCCGCCCTCTACAACGCTTTTGCCGCGCGTGAGACCGAGGTGACCTTGCTCGAGGCCCGCGGGGGCACGCCGGCGTGGGGGCCGGAGATCCTGGCGCGGCACTACTGGTTGGACAACATCGAGGACCTCCCGCCGTTGTACCTCGACTGGGAGCGCTGGGCGGCGGCAGTGTCGGAGAGTCACGCCAACTACCCGACGTTGATCTGGTTCCGCTCACCTGTCCCGCGGCGCAGCTGGCTGGTCGGGCTGGTGGCGATGATGGACTCCGCCGCGCTGTACCACTCGGTGAGCCCCGACCAGACGCCGCAGCAGGCCCGTCTGTGCCTCTCGATGGGCATCCGGTGCCTGCGGTCCATCGCCCGTGCGCTGAAGATCCCCTACGACACCGATCCGTTGCCGACGACGGGCACCCGGTTGACGAGGGCCGAGTTCGACGATGGGTTCCGCCGCCTCGAGGAGGTGCACTTCCCGACGGAGCGTGACGCCGACGAAGCGTGGCGGCACTTTCAGGGCTGGCGGGTCAACTACGAGGCGATCGTGGACAGGCTCACCCAGTTGACGCTGCCGCCGCCCGCACCTTGGTTCGCCGCCCAGCCGGCGCTCGGCGACGTGACGTGGCCGATCGTGAAGAACCGCACGCCCGACGCGCCGGAGGGCACGCTGAGCTTCGGCCGGAGTCAGTTCGGCAAGAGCAAGACCTTCAACACGCCATCTCGCCGGGAGTCGAACAGGTCATAGGCCTCGGCCACCTGGCTGAGTGGCATCCGGTGAGTGAAGGTGTCGGCCAGCTGCAGACGGCCCTTCTGCACGAGCGGCACCAGCGAGGGCCAGGTGCCCGGGACGGGAGCGAAGATCGTGCGCACCGTCAGGCTATTCAGGAAGACGAGGCCCATCGGGAAGGGCAAGGCCATCGACAGGTTGACCCCGACGATCGACACCGTGCCACCGCTCGCCGCGCACGAGACCGCATCGAGCACGGTGGCGTCGGCACCGACCGCTTCGATCACCGAGTCCGCGCCACGCCCACCGGTGGCCTCCATGACCTGCGCGGCGCCCGGCGCGGCGGTGGCGTCGATGGGTTCCGCCCCGAGCCGTTCTGCTCGGGCGAGCCGCTCCGGCACCTGGTCCACCGCAAGGATGCGCGCCGGGCCGAACAACGATGCGCACTGGAGCGCCATGATCCCGACCGGCCCGAGGCCGATCACGGCCACCGTTGCCCCGGGCCGGATCGATGCCCGCAGCGCGCCGAGGTAGCCGGTCGGCAGGATGTCGGTGAGCAGCACCGCCTCCTCGTCTGCGACGTTCTCGGGAATGCGGAGCGCGAACAGGTCGGCGAACGGGACCGCCATGGCCTCGGCCTGACCACCCGGAAGATCGGGCATGGTGCCGAACGC
>DATAYX010000095.1:0-1649 GCA_036272355.1 Acidimicrobiales bacterium | reverse complement strand
GTCGTATTCCTCCACGTAATCGAGCCCGTCGCGCATGGCGAGGAGCTGGCGCAGCGTGATGGCGTGACGCGGGTCGGCCGGGTCGGCCCACTCGGGAACCGGCGCCGGTGCGTCGAGGTCGAGCCGGCCCTCGCCAACCAGGAGTCCCACAACGCCGTGGAGGATTGACTTGGCCATCGACCAGCTGAGCAGGGGCGTGGTGGCGTCGACCGGCGTCGGCGGCCGGTCGAAGTGCTCGAGCGCGCCGTGGTAGCGCTCGAGCACGAGGCGGCCGTGCTCGACGATCACGACGGCGAAGGTCGACGCGATCGGGCTGTCGTCGTCGAACGCCTCGTCGAGCAGCGGGGCGAGGCTCTTCTCGACGGCGGGTGCGAGCGCACCCTCGGGCCAAGCCCCGGTCGGCCAGGGAACGCCGGCCGGCTGGGACGGGAGGGGGACGAGTCCGCTCACCGGCGTTCCGGGGCGTTCACCGGGTGGCGTCGAGGAACGACAGGAACGCGGCGTTCGTCTTGTCGGGGCGCTCCTGTTGGACCCAGTGGCCGGCGCCGTCGACCACGGTGGCGCCGCGGAAGTCGGGGAGCTGCTCCTTCATGACGTCGATGCCGTTCGGCTGCATGATCACCACGGGATCCAGCGAGCCGGTGAGGAAGCCGGTCGGCATCGTGTAGAGCGACGCGGGCAGGTCCTTCGAACGGGCCCAATTGGCGTCGAGGTTGCGGTAGAAGCTGAGCGGCCCGAAGAGGCCGCTGCGCGTGAGCCCCTCGGTGTAGACGTCGACGTCGTGCTCAGAGAGCCAGTCGGGCAGCGCGTCGGGTGCCGGTTGGAGGAGGTCGAGGAACCGCGTGCCCTCGGCCGGTGCGTCGCCCACCAGGGCTGGGCCTTTCGCCATGCCCTCGCCGCCGGCCGAGTACAGCATCGTGCGCACGTAGTGCCTCGGGTTCTCGTCGAACTCGGCCTCGGCGGGTCCGACGTCCTGGAAATAGAGCATGTAGAAGAACTTGTCGCCGAAGATGTGACGGAAGATCTCGGTCGGCGGTCCCGGCGCGTGCGAATAGGGGACGCTCATGGCGTAGATGGACGAGACCCGCTCGGGATGGAGGCGCCCCATCTCCCAGGTGACCATCGCGCCCCAGTCGTGCCCGCTGAATGCGGCCTTGTCGTAGCCGTAGTGGTCGAGCAGGCCGCAGAGGTCCCCGGTCAGCTTGTCCGAGCCGTAGTCGGCGACCTCCTTGGGTGCCGAACTGCCGCCGTAGCCGCGCAGGTCGGGGGCAAAAGCGCGGTAGCCGGCGTCGCCCAACGCGCCGAGCTGGTGGCGCCACGAGTACCACAGCTCGGGAAAGCCGTGGCACAGGAAGACCGGCGGCCCGTCGACGGGGCCGGCTGTGGCGACGTGGAGCTCGACACCGTTCGTCGCGACCTGTTCGTGTGTGACCTCAGCCACCGGGCGTCACCTTCTCCCCCTCTTTGGTCGCCGTCTTCTCCGCCCTCTCGTCCTGGTGCTTCTGGATGGCCGACATGATGGCGCTGCCCGCCGCGCCGATGAACTCCGGACGGTTCTCGGCCGCCCAGTCTCGGCTCGCCGTCGTCGTGCGCGCCGAGTCCTGGAAGTGCGGCGCCACGTAGCGGGCGAGCAGCTCGTAGGAGTGGCG
>DATAYX010000094.1:0-8228 GCA_036272355.1 Acidimicrobiales bacterium | reverse complement strand
GGGTGGCTCGCCGGACTGGGCTGTTACGCCATCGGCCTCTTCTGGGCTCGCGCGTTCAACTGGTACGGCGCCGTCGTGCTGATCCTCGTCGAAGCCCTCTTCTTCGCCGCGGCCGCCGCGCTCACGCCACCGGTCCGTGGCCGTGCCCCGGCCTTCGTGGCTGCCTGCACTCTGGCCGAAGCGCTGCGCATGACGTGGCCGTTCGGCGGGCTCCCGCTCGGTGGCGCGTTCCTCGGGCAGGCCGGCGGCCCGCTCGTCCAATTGGCGCGCCTCGGCGGTCCGTTGCTCATCACAGCAGGCGTGTGGGCAGGTGGCGTGGCCGCTGCCACCATCGTCACCTGGCTCCGCGCGCGTCGATCGGGGGCGAGCGCGCTTGCAATTGGGGGCGCCCTCGTGATCACCGTGGGACTGGCGGCCCTGACCGTGGCCGGCGCCGTGGTCCCCGACGGCGGCCCTCCGGTCGGGTCTGTCCGCGTCGCGCTGGTCCAGGGGGGTGGCCAGAGAGGCCTGAGCAAGGAAGAGGTGTCGTCGGCGACGGTCTACGGCGCACAGCTGTCGGCCATGTACGCCGTGTCATCGGCCCGCCCCCACCCCGAGCTGGTGCTCTGGCCAGAAGACGTCGTCGCGCTCGACCGGCCGCTGGCCGGATCGGTCGAAGCGGCGACGCTCAGCCGCCTGGCCAGGAGCCTCCGGACGACCCTGGTGGTCGGCGTCACCCAACCTGCGTCCGCAACGACCTTCCGCAACCAGGTCGTTGCCTGGGGTCCCCGCGGGAACATCGTCGGCGTCTTCGAGAAGATGCACCGCGTGCCCTTCGGCGAATACGTGCCGTTCCGCTCCTTCTTCGCGCACTTTGCCGATCTCTCGGGCGTGCCGGCCGATGCAGTTCCCGGTGACGGCACCGGTCTCATGCGCACACCCGCGGGTCCCCTCGGTCTCATGGTCTCCTTCGAGATCTTCTATTCGGACCGCAGCCACGCCTCGGTGCGGGCGGGAGCGGAATTGCTCGCAGTGCCCACAAACACGTCGTCCTACAGCACCTCGCAGGTGCCGACGCAGGAGACGGCCGCGGCGGTCGTCCAGACGATCCAGACGGGACGTGACCTCGTACAGGCCGCACCGACCGGTTTCAGCGCGGTGGTGACCCAGCGCGGCGTCGTCGTCGAACGGAGCGATCTCGGGAAACGTCAGGAGCTCTTCGCCACGGTCGCGCTCCGCCGCGGCATGACGCCGTACGACCACTGGGGCGACCTCCCCGTCCTGATCCTTTCAGGGGTCGCGCTCGTCCTGGGCTGGTTGCGTCAGGTCCGCTATTCGTAATAGCCGGAGTGGATGTACACACACGGCACTCCGGCCGCGACGTACATGGCGTGGTTCGACGGGTCGTCTTCGAACGCGAGCCGCAGGTCGAACCCGAAGTCGCGCAGTTCCTCGACGACCGCTTGCTTGAACCCGGTCACGTGCGCGTAGTCCCCCTGTGCCCGCATCACCAGGAGGTCCCACCGCAAGCCGTACCGCCTGAGCCAGGCGATGGTCTGGGGCTGCACCCGCAGCGGACGGCCGGTGAGGAGGATGACGTGGAGCGAAGAGTCGAGGAGCTCGAGGAGCCGCGCGACCTCCTCGATCACCGGGTCGTCCCCGCAGGCCTCGAAGAAGGCGGTCCAGTCCCGCCTGCCGCGCTCGAGGAAGTGTTGGCGTCCGGCCGCATCGGACAGCACACCGTCGAGGTCGAAGACCACGGCGGGGCCCGATTCCGGACGTTCGCGCCAGGCCCAGTTCGTCCGTCTGGTGGTGTCGGGACGGGAGCCGGGCACGAAAGACCAGCTTAACGGGCTGGCCTCCTCCTTCTGGCGGACGGCCTCCCCCCTGAAGGGGAGGGTTCGACACGCCGAGAAGTGACACGATGGACGGCGCATGAACGGCGACGTCGACACAGCTGCGGCGACCGCAGAACCTCAGCTGCAGGATGAGAGTTGCCGCATCGAGGTGCCCTTGGGGCGGCGCGTCGAGGTGATCGGTGACCTGCTTCTCCCGCCCGAGCCGTCAGCCTCGTCCCTGGCGGTGAGCCGGGATATCACGCGCCGCCTCGCTGAGTGGCAGGGGCCCGGGATCCTGATCGTCTGCGGCAGACTTGTCGCACAGGGATGCCCCGAGGGGTCCGCGCTCGACGCGCTCGACAACCATCGCGACCTGACCGCGGGGCTGGGTGCGTTCGCGGACCGCCCGGACTCGTCGGTACTGGTCGTCATGGCGCCCGAAACCAGGGACCGTGAACTGGTGGACGCGCTGACGCGGTGCGGCGTTCGTGTGGTCGATGCCGTCGACCTCCACTGTGAGACCGGATCGGGGCCGCGGACGGTCTTGATCCGCGCCGGGTCCATGCGCCCGGACGCCAATCCCATCGACGTCTTGCCGGGGGGTGACCGCCCCTGGCTCGCCGGGATCGAGCGACTCGACGACCCACTCGAGTCCCGGCGTTTCGTGACGTCCCGACTGCTCTACCGGCGGCTCAGGCGCTACTTGTGGGCTCCGCCCTTCCTGCTGGCCGCGATCGCGTTGTTGCTCCGGATCGAGTGGATCGTCAACGGACTCGGCCACCTCTTCCGGTCGGAGCGCCAGCAGGACGCGCTCCAGCGCGCCTACAACGCCTCCTGGTTCTCCCGCCTGATGGTCACGGTGGTGATCGCCGTAGCCCTGCTCCTGATCCTCGCGGTGGTGGTCGCCATCACGTCTCGTGGCATCTGGCGAGCGCTCGGGGGGGAAGTCCTCCCGCCTCCGTGGGCGCGCGAACGATCGGCCGCCGGCCCGATCGCACACGCCCAGCTGACGATCGACGACGAGGACGCGCTCGACATGACCCGCCACGCCGTCGAAAACGGCGCAACCGGCGTGATTGCAGGCGGCGCCGTCGCGCCGGAGCTCACTCACCTCGACGTCGGCTTCTTCGCGTGTCCCGGGGCCACCTCGGAGGTCGTGCACGAACACCGTGGCCGCATGGGACTGCCCCCCACCTTCCTCCACCACCGCCAGGAGTCCACGATCGAGATCGAGACGGGGGCGGAACTGCACGTCCGTCTCATCCTGGCCTCGGCCGACCTTCCCATGTCCACGATGGGCGAACGCCTGGTGACTGCGGACTCGGTCATCAAGGGCCGCACGAAGGCGGCCGAAGTCCACGCCGAACTGGTTGCGGGGTGGCCAACCGGTGCGTCGTGGCCACCCGCACCCGAGGTCGCGGCCGACCGCGTCCGGGTGCGCCGAGTCCGCCGGCTCGCCGCGGTATCGCTCTTCGTCGCGGGTGCGATCGACCTGCTCTCGGCGGTCACCGCGCCGCTTCGCACGCACCTGCACCTGATCGTGCAGTACCTGCCGGTGGCAGTCGTCCAGGCGGCGGGGGCCCTGGTTGCCATCGCCGGCATCGGGATGATCATGCTGTCGCGAGGTATCCTGCGGGGACAGCGCCGCTCGTGGTTGGTGGCGGTGCTGTTGCTCACGGCGTCCCTCGCCCTCCACCTTGTCCACGCTGCGGACCTGGTCACGTTGCTGGTATGCGCCGCCGTCCTGATTCTGCTGGTCGTCGAGCGCGATCTCTTCCGAGCCGTCTCCGAACCCGCGACCCTGGTCGGTGCGTTCGCCATCCTCGCCATCGGCGGCCTGCTCGCCACCCTGGGTGGGTTCATCGGTGTCGAAGTGGCGGGCAACGTCCACCATCATCCGCTGCCGGGCTGGCCCAGCGTGTTCGTCGGTTCGGCGGAGCGGCTCGTGGGCGTGCAGTGGGTCAGGTTCCCGCCCACGATCGACCGCTTCGCAACCCGGAGCCTGCTGGCCGTCGGGATCAGCCTCATCGTGGTCGCGCTCTATCTCCTGACGCGGCCTGTCGTCGACAAAAGCCTTTCCTCCGGTCGCGCCGCCGTCGGCCGGCGCGCCGCGGAGTTGCGGGCGCGCGACATCGTCCGTCGGCACGGCACGGGCACACTCGACTACTTCGCGCTGCGTGACGATAAACAATGGTTCTTCCATCGCGACTCGCTGGTGGCATACGCCGTCTTCGGGGGGGTCTGCCTCGTCTCGCCCGACCCGATCGGCCCGTTCTCGGAACGCGCGCATGTATGGGACGCGTTCCGCCGCTATGTCGACCGGCACGGGTGGGGGCTCGGGGTCATGGGCGCTGGCGAGGAGTGGCTCCCCACCTATCAGGCATCGGGCATGAGGTTCGTGTACATCGGCGACGAGGCGGTCGTCGATCCCCGGGTGTTCTCGCTCGAGGGCGGGAAGATGAAGGGATTGCGCCAGGCGGTCAACCGCGTAGCCCGATACGGGTACACCGTGCGCTTCCTCGACCCGGCCCACCTCGATCCGCGCGACGCCGCTCGTATGGCGGAGTTGATGGCCAAGAACCGCCGCGGCGAGCAGGAACGCGGCTTCTCCATGATGTTGGGGCGGCTCTTCGACCCGCGCGACACCGACTTGTTGCTGACGCTGGTCGAAGGTCCGGACGGGGATCCGGTCGCGATGTGCCAGTTCGTCCCCTCGCCGGCCATCGGCGGCTACTCGCTCGACCTGATGCGCCGGGACCCGGGCGAGCACCCGAACGGACTGCTCGACTTCGCGCTCTGCTCGACGATCGCCCACCTCAAGGAACGCGGGATGAGCGGTCTCAGCCTGAACTTTGCGGCCATGCGGTCGATCCTGGAGGGCGACTCGGGCGACGGGGTGACCCAGCGCGTCGAACGCTGGGCCATCCGCCGGCTGTCCGGTGTCCTCCAGATCGAGACACTGTGGCGCTTCAACTCCAAGTACGAGCCCCATTGGCTGCCGCGCTACATCGTCTTCGACTCTGCCGAACAGTTCGTGCCGGTGACGGTCCAAATCTTGCGCGCCGAGTCATTGACCGAAGTGCCCGTGATCGGGCGTCTCCTCACGACCGGCCTGGCCAAGCGTGCGGGTCCGGCGCTACCCGACGAGGTCATCGCCGCCATGGGGCACGAGGACGGAGCGGAGACACGGGAAGCCGAGGCGACCGGTCCTCGGGCATGACGCCATGACGTTCGCCATGTCCCCGACCGACCGCGAGACGTTCCTGACGGGAGTGCATGTCGGCGTTCTCAGCGTGGAGGATCCTGGGCACGGTCCGTTGACCGTGCCGGTCTGGTACGCCTACGAGCCAGGCGGGACCGTGGACGTCATCACGGCTCGCGGCAGCGTCAAGGCCCGCCGGCTGGGTGCGGCCGGCCGCTTCTCGCTCTGCGCACAGGACGAGGCCGCCCCCTATAGCTATGTGAGCGTCGAAGGTCCGATCGCGGAGGTCGTGGACCCGGTCGCACCCGGGGTGCGCCGCGCCATGGCCTATCGCTATCTCGGCCGGGAGGTCGGCGATCTCTATCTGGCCGCCACCGAGGAGGATGCGCCCGAAAGCGTCATGTTCCGCCTCGCGCCCGAACGCTGGCGGTCGACGGACTACGCCAAGCAGTCCGGATGAGCGAGCGGCACGGCGCCGCTCAACAGATCAGGCCGAGGATGCAATGCTTCGCCGTCGTCGTCGTGGTCGGCGGTGCGGTGGTCGTCGTCGTCGGAGGCGGTGGAGCTGCCGTGGTGGGCGTCGGCGCCTGCGCGCTGGTCGTCGGCGTCTGCGCCGGCGTCGTCGTCCCGGGCAGGTACACGACGGTCACGGTCGTCGGAACCGTCACGCTCCGATGCGGCTGCGTCGTGGGCGTGCTGGAGCTTGTCGTCGAGGAGGTGGACGAAGGGGCGGCCGCGGGCAACGCGGTGGCCGCAGCGGTCTTCGGTCCGCTGGCCGTAATAGGACTCACGTCGTGCACGCTCTGCACCGGCAGCCGGGGCTGGCCGCTGCCTGGCGAGAGCACCACGAGCACGGCGAGCAGGGCCCCCACTACGCCGAGACCCGCCAGCATGCCGGTGCGGTGCGATCGCGTCCTGGGGGCCCGGGCCGGCTCCGCAAATTCCTCGTGGATGACTGCACCGGTCTCCACCGCGGCGTGTGCGACCGGTGCAGACGTAGCCACGAGCGGGACGGGAGCGGTCTCGTCGAAGACGGACGCGGGCTCGCCGAATTCCTCGCGGATGAGGCGCGCGGCAAGATGGGACTCTTCGGGCGCCGCCTCACCGGACCCCGGTCCGGTCAATTGCTGGTCCATCGTCGATCCGTTCCTCGTCCACCGGTCGTGCCGGCGGTTCCCACCTGAGGAAAACCGCTGCCGAGCCGTCAGCTTACGGCGGCACATCCGGGCTGGCCCGGGCGATCCGGCGTCCCAGGTCATCGCCCACGTCACACGGGCGTGGGCTGCCCTACTGCGGCAGGAAGAGCAACGTGGCCTGGTGGGCGAAGGTGATGAGCGGCTGGGGCCAGACCCCGAACAGGACCGTCACCCCGGTGCACAGCCCGATGGCGAGGGCGCCGAGCACCGGCACGTCGACCGGCTCTGGTCCGGTCGTCTCCTCCTCGGCCTCTCCGGTGTCCTCGTCGACCAGCAGGATCTGCTCGTTGAGGGTGGTCACAGCCCCGGCGGCCGACGCCGGCGTCGCCCACTCGAGCCCGCCGCCCGTCGCCCGCTCGGCAACGGGCACAGCCACGCCCTCGGCGGGGATCTCCGGCGGCGCCGTTGCCGTGATGGTGCCGCCGCCCACCATGGACTCGTCGTAGGCGAGCTCCGCCGAGCCTCCCGTCGACGCGCCTTCGGGCTCACCGAGCCCACCCCCGCCGTACATGAGCACGGCCACGCGAAGGTAGAAGTACGCCGCGACGACGGCGCTGAGCATGGCGATTGTGGCAAGGACGACGCCGGGCGCGCCACCGACGTCAATGTCGGCGAAGACGACCTCCACCTTGGCCCACAGACCGGTGGTGAACGGCGCACCCGCCTGGGCGAGCAGAAGCACCGCGAAGGCGAGCGCCAACAGGGGCTGACGACCGGCCAGCCCGCGGTAGCGGGACAGGTCGTGATCGCCGTCCCCGGCCCGCCCGAGCACGGTCACGATGGCGAAGCTGCCGATCGTCATCAACATGTAGGCGAAGAGGTAATAGAGCGACGCGCTCGCACCCGATTTCGTTCCGGCGTACACGCCCAGAAGAATGAACCCCGCGTGGTTGATCGACGAGTAGGCCAGCATGCGCTTGACGTCGCGCTGGCGGAGCGCGACAAAGGCGCCGAGTACCAGCGACAGCACCGCCAGGGCATAGATGACCGGCCGCCAGTCCGTGGTGATCACACCCAGAGCGGAGAACAGGACCCGCAGCATGGCCGCGAACGCACCCGCCTTGGCCACCGCCGCCATGAAGCCGGTCACCGGTGACGGCGCACCCTGGTACACGTCGGGCGTCCACATGTGGAACGGCACCGCCGCCACCTTGAACGCAAAGCCCACGAGCAGGAGCGCGAGTCCGGCGAGCAACAGCCCGTTGGAAAGCACGACGTTCTTGGAGAGGAAGTCCGCGATCTGGGTCAGGTTCGTCGAGCCGGTGGCTCCGTAGGTGAGCGCGATGCCGTAGACGAAGATGGCCGAGGAGAAGCCGCCGAGGATGAAGTACTTGAGCGCGGCCTCGCCCGACGCCGCCCGCCGGTAGTTGAACGCCGTCAGCACATAGAGCGCGATCGAGAGGATCTCGAGACCGAGAAAGACGATGATGAGGTCGTTGGCCATCGCCATCAACATGGCGCCCGAGGCGGACACCATCGCCAGCACGTGGAACTCCGCGCCGTGCACGCCTTCACGGCGCAGAAACCCGTCGGCGACCAGGGCGCTGAGCAGCATGGCGACCGAGACGAGGATCATCACGAAGACGCTGAAGCCGTCCATCACGACGGCCTGCCTGATGTAGGTGTGCGCCCCGTGGTCCTGCACGTCGGTCCATTGCCAGATGGCCACGCCGAGCGCGCCGCCCGAGATCACCACGGTCGCCACCGTCGAGACAGCGACCCGGAGAGGCCGTGCCACCAGCGACGCCAGTCCGAGCAGCAGCACCGCGCCGCCGATCATGATGACGGGCGGCATGATCGCGAGCCACCGGATCGGCGGCACGGCGATGGTGTCCGACGGAGCGTGCGCCGTCGCGGCCAGGAGGGTTGCGATCACTTGACGCCCTCCACGCCCTTCACCGCGACCGACGGTTGGTGCTGGCCGGTGCTCGACTCGACGTGCGCGATCAGCTGGTTCACCGAGGGGTTGATCCGGTCGAGCACGGGCTTGGGATAGACGCCCAGGAATACGAT
>DATAYX010000093.1:0-2846 GCA_036272355.1 Acidimicrobiales bacterium | reverse complement strand
AAGACCACGGCCCAGTAGTACTTCTCGCGGCGGTTGGTGGTGATCGAGTGGATATCGAGCGTGTGCTCGCTGCGGTTCCACAGGAAGAAGACCCCGCCGAGGACGATGAGCCAGAACAGCGACGTCACGCCGTAGGGCAGGTTGAACACGAGGTGCATGGTGTCGGCGACGCCCGTGCCGGCGGTGGCGATGGCCAGTGCGAGGTACCAGTAGGCCCATGCGCTGTATCGACGCGAACGGAACTGGAAGTACAGCGCCGTGCAGAACATGAGGATGTCGATCCAGAAGCCCCACTTGATGGTGTGCTTGGTGCCGAACCAGTCCGACAACGCCTCGCCGGCGGCGGTGGTGGAGATCTTGACCACCCAGAACAGCGCGGTGACCTCGGGCACCTTGGCTGCAACGGGCTCCGTCTTGAACCATGCGGGCTGCAGGCGCACGCTCGTTGATCTCCTTCTCGGACATTCAGGGGGAGGCTGCGGGAACTGCGGGAAGAACGTGGACCGGGTCGGGTTCCGACGCGGCGCTGTGATGATGCTAACCCGGGCGTCCAACGGGGCCGCGGGAGCCGAAGGGGCGTGTCAGCCCAGGCCAGAAGCGGTTTTCGGGCCCGCTTTCCTACCTCGGGATGAGGGCGGTGCGGCGAGAATTCATCCTTGCGTCGGACGTGGCCCGGTTGCGCCAGGTGCGGCGCGGCGCAGGTCGACGGACTCGCCGCCCTGGGCGGCCGAGCGGTAGGCGGCGTCGACGAGGCGGTGAGCGGCGAGGGCGACATCGAGGCCGGGCTCGGGTGGCGTGTTGCCCATCACGGCGTCGAGGAAGGCTCGGTCGGCCTCGACGTAGGCCCGGATGGCGAGTCCGATGGCGTCGTCGGCGAGCGGAAGCGCGTCGACCCATTCGGGCGAAGGGCACGGCCTGACCTCGGTGCCGTCGCTGGTCTGGACGTGCAGGGGGCCCCGGAAGTCGTCCTCGAGCCAGACCATGCCGTTGCGGCAGAAGACCTCGACCCGCCGGGTGGAGCCACGGCTGAGTATCTCGTGCCAGACGCTGGTCAGCTGCGCCTCGAATCCCGAGGCGAACGAGAGCGACACGGCGGCGAGGTCTTCGACGCCTTCGTGGCCGGCGTGGTTGGCGGTGCGGGCCGAGAGGCGGTCCACCTCCCCGAAGCAGAACCGCAGGATGTCGACGTCGTGGATGGAGTGCTCGATGAGGCAGCCGCCGCCCGCCTGGGCCACGTCGGCGCGCCACTGCGACCGGTAGGTGCCTTGGATAGGGAAGTACTGGTCGTCGCGTAAGACCGCGGCCATGGGCTCGCCGAGGCTCCCGTCGCCGACGATGGCGCGGAGGGCCCGGAACACCGGGGCACTGCGCAGCACGAGCCCGCACTGGCTGGGCACGCCGGCGGCGGCGACAGCGCCGACGAGCGCTTCGGCCCGGGTGAGGTCGCGATCGAGCGGCTTCTCGCAGAAAACGGCGCGGCCGGCGGCGAGAGCCGCATCGACGGCGCCGCGGTGCGAGGCGGTCGGCGTGCACACGTAGACAACGTCGGCCCGGGCGGCGACCTCTTCGGCGCTGGCGACCGCAGACGCGGCGCCCACTCCGGACGGCCGCCCGACAGCCTCGATGAATCCCTCGGCCCGGCGCTGGCGTGGGTCGTGGACGGCGGTGATCTCGGCATCGAGGACCCCGCCGTCGATCATCGCCTTGATGCCCAGGGCGTGCGCCCACGCGATCGTCCCCGATCCGACGAAGCCGACGCGCACCATGGCGTCGGAGAATAGGCGTGGGCGGCCGCTCAGCGCCGCCCGCCCAGCGCCTCCATGAAGCGCGCCGCCGCCGTCACGAGCAGCGTGATCTCGCGGCGCTCGCGGCGCCGGATGGCGACGGTCCGTCCGCCGCAGACAGCCAGGCCGGTGCCGGGGACGGGCTCGACGAACACGCCCGAGCCGGTCGTGGCGCCGGCCGGGTCGGCGCCGCTGCGCGCCCCTTCGGCGAACGCGGCGACCCATGCCACGGACGGGGCGGCCCCGTCGCCGTCGCCGTCGGCGTCGGCGTGCACCTCGACGAAGCGGGTCAACGCGTCGTCCGCCACCACCAGCCAGCCCAGCCCGAAGAGCGTGCGGAGGCGCCCGGTCAGCTCCTTCAACACGGCGTCGGGCGTCGCGGCGCCGATGATCGCCGTCGTTGCGGCGAGGACGGTGTCCTCCCGGTCCGGTGCCTCGCCGTCGCCGGCCAGCGCCACGACCTCCTCGACCCCGACGCCGGGGACGTTGCGGACCCCGCGGCACAGGGCGTCGATCGCGCCGAGGTCGTCGGGGAGCTCGACCACCATCTCGTCGATGGCCACGCCGGCCTCGCGTTCGAGCACCTCGAGCCCGACGACGTTGCCCTGCACCGCGCCGATCTCGGCCGCGACGGCGCCGAGGACACCGGGGGCGTCGGGCAACCAGAGACGGACGCGCGTCAGCACGGGCCCCCAAAGGTGCCAGAGGTGTGTTTCGGCTCGGTTGCGCCGGTGAGAACAGCCGGTGACGAAGCCGCCGCTCGCCCGCCGCCTCGGCCGCCGCCGCTCAGCCGATGAGGCCCAGCTCCTTCACGTCGTTGCGCTCCCCCAGCAGCTCGTCGGTCGTGATCTTGATCCGCTCGGTGGCGAAGTCGTCGTGCGTGAAGCCCTCCACAACGGACCAGCCGCCGTTGCCGTCGGAGGCCACCGGGAAGCCGAACTGCAGGCCCTCGGGTGCGCCGTACTGCCCGGACGACGCCACGGCCACCGAGAACGCGTCGCCCTTGGGCGTCGCGGTCCGCAGGCTCACCACCGTGTCGATGGCAGCCGAGGCAGCCGAGGC
>DATAYX010000092.1:0-10678 GCA_036272355.1 Acidimicrobiales bacterium | reverse complement strand
CCACGAGCTTCACGTGCACGCGGGCCGCCGGGTTGGAGGACTTGAGGTCGTGGATGAGCTGCGCGATGTCCTCGATGGAATAGATGTCGTGGTGCGGCGGCGGCGAGATCAGTCCGACGCCCGGCGTCGAGCTCCGGGTCCTCGCGATCCAAGGCCAGACCTTGAAGCCCGGCAGCTGGCCGCCCTCGCCCGGCTTGGCCCCCTGCGAGATCTTGATCTGCAGATCGTCCGCGTTCACGAGGTACTCACCGGTCACGCCGAAGCGCCCGGACGCGACCTGTTTGATCGCGCTCCGGCGCAGGTCGCCGTTCGCGTCCGGCGTGAAGCGGTCGGCGTCCTCGCCACCCTCGCCAGTGTTGGAGCGCCCCCCGATGCGGTTCATGGCGATGGCGAGCGTCTCGTGCGCCTCCGCCGAGATCGACCCGTACGACATGGCACCGGTGGAGAACCGCGCCATGATCGAGGAGATCGGCTCGACCTCGTCGATCGGGATCGGGCCGGCCGCCGCCGGCTTCAGCCGCAGAAGCCCGCGCAGCGTCCCGAGCTTCTCGGCCTGCCCGTCCACCGCGGCCGTGTACTCCTTGAAGATCTCGTAGCGCTTGGAGCGCGTCGCGTGCTGCAGCTTGAACACCGTCTTGGGGTTGAAGAGGTGGAACTCGCCCTCGCGCCGCCACTGGTACTCCCCACCCACCTCGAGCTCGCGGTGCGCCCGTTCCGTGGGCCGTGGCTCATGGGCCCGCAGGTGGCGCTCGGCCACCTCGGCGGCCAGCACCGACAGCCCGACGCCGCCGATGCGCGAGGAGGTGCCGGTGAAGTACTCGTCGACGACGCCGGCATCGATCCCGATGGCCTCGAAGACCTGGGCGCCGGTATAGGAGGCGACCGTGGAGATCCCCATCTTCGACATCACCTTGAGCACGCCCTTGCACGCGGCCTTGATGTAATTGCGCCGCGCCTGACGCGGCGAGACACCCTCGAGCTGCCCCTCGGAGATCATGTCGTCGATCGAGTCCAACGCCAGGTACGGGTTCACGGCCGCGGCGCCGAAGCCGATGAGCAGCGCCATGTGGTGGACCTCGCGGGCATCCCCCGTCTCGACGACGAGGCCAACCTTCGTCCGGGTCTTCTCGCGTACCAGGTGGTGGTGGATCGCCGCCGTCAGCAATAGGGAGGGAATCGGTGCCCAGTCCGCCGTGGCGTTGCGGTCGGACAGGACGATGATGTTCGCGCCTTCCGCGATGGCCTCCGAGACCCGGCGCCGCACTTCGTCGATGGCCCGGCGCAGTGCCTCGCCGCCCGCCTCGGTCGGCGCACCCGCCCGACCGGCCTCGCGCACGTCGAAGAGCCCGTCGATGGCGAACGCCTTGAAGCCCGGGGTCTCGCCGTGCTCGTTGACGTACATGAGCTTGGCCAAGTCGTCGCGGTCGATGACCGGCAACGGCAGGAGGATCTGGCGGCACGAGCCGCAGCGCGCCTCGAGCAAATTCGCCTCGGGCCCGATCGTCGCCGCCAACGACGTCACCAGCTCCTCGCGGATGGCGTCGAGCGGAGGGTTCGTGACCTGTGCGAAGAGCTGGGTGAAGTAGTCGTAGAGGAGCCGCGAGCGGTCCGACAGCACGGCGATCGAGGTGTCCGACCCCATCGAGCCGATGGGCTCGGCGCCGCTCCTCGCCATCGGGGCCACGATGATGCGCAATTCCTCGTTCGTGTAACCGAACTGGCGCTGCTGGGTGACGACGCGTCCGTGTTGCGGCGTCAGCATCGTCCGGGCCGGGAGCTCCCCGAGGCGGACCTGGTCGCTCGCCAGCCACTCGTCGTAGGGGTGTTCGGCCGCCAAATCGGCCTTGATCTCCTCGTCCTCGACGAGGCGGCCCTTCGAGGTGTCGACGAGGAACATGCGACCCGGCTGCAGGCGACCCTTGCGCACGACGCGCTCAGGGGCGATGTCGAGGACACCCACCTCGCTCGCCAGCACGACCAGCCCGTCGTCGGTGACCCAGTAGCGCGACGGGCGCAGGCCGTTGCGGTCGAGGACGGCCCCCACGACGGTGCCGTCCGTGAACGAGATCGCCGCCGGCCCGTCCCACGGCTCCATGAGCGACGCGTGGTATCGGTAGAAGGCGCGCCGCTCGTGGTCCATGAGCGTGTGGTTCTCCCACGCCTCGGGGATCATCATCAACACCGAGTGCGGCAGGGTGCGCCCACCCAGGTGCAGGAGCTCAAGCACCTCGTCGAAGCTGGCCGAGTCACTCGCCCCCGGCGTGCAGATCGGGTAGATGCGCGACAGGTCGCCCTCGATCAGCGCCGTCTCGAGCAGCGCCTCCCGGGCCCGCATCCAGTTGCGGTTCCCGGCGAGCGTGTTGATCTCGCCGTTGTGGCAGAGATACCGGTACGGGTGCGCCAGAGGCCAGCTCGGGAAGGTGTTCGTCGAGAAACGGGAGTGCACCAACGCCAGGCCCGACTCGAAGGCCGGGTCGCGCAGGTCGGGGAAGAACTCACGCAGTTGCTCGGAGGTGAGCATGCCCTTGTAACAGATCGTGCGCGCGGACAGCGAGGGGAAGTACAGGTCGTCGACGGCGTGCTCGGCCCGCTTGCGCAGGACGAAAGCGCGCCGCTCGAGCGTCATCGTGTCCACCGGCGCGCCCACCGGCGCAACGAAGAGCTGTTCGATCCGCGGCATCGCGCCGAGTGCGGTCTTCCCGAGTCCCTCGGGCTCGATGGGCAATTGGCGCCAGCCCAGCACGGCGAGCCCCTCCTCGCCCGCGAGCTGTTCGACCACGCTGCGGGCCTTGTGCGCGTCGTCCGCGTCGGTGGGCAGGAAGGCCAGGCCGACCGCGTAGGCGCCGGCGTCGGGCAGCGTGAACCCGGCCGCCTCCGCGGCGCCCACGAGGAAGCGGTGGGGCACCTGCACCAGGATCCCGGCGCCGTCGCCGGTCTCCACCTCGGCCCCGGACGCGCCGCGGTGGGCCAGTCGTTCGAGGACGGTCAGGGCCTTGTCGACGATGTCGTGATCGGGCCGCCCGTGCAGATCCGCCACCATGCCGACACCACAGGCGTCGTGCTCGTAGTTCGGGTCGTAGAGGCCAAAGGCCATCGGCGTCCTTCCGAGGGGAAAAGTGAACGGGTGACCGGGACGACGTTGGCCCGAAGGTGAAGAACCAGGATACACGACGCCGCTCGTAGGCTTGACACATGGCCACGCAGGTGCACGTCGTGGGGGGCGGGGTCATCGGCCTCGCCACCGCGTGGGAATTGTCACGCAACGGTCATGAGGTGACGGTCGTGTCACCGACGCCTGGCCGCGACGGCGCATCGTGGGTCGCGGCCGGGATGCTCGCACCGGTGACCGAGGCCCAGTTCGGCGAATCCGCGCTGACGGCCCTCCTGCTCGAGGGCGCGGGCCGCTGGCCCGCGTTCGCCGGCGCGCTCGAAGCGGCGAGCGGCCGGTCCATCGGCTACGACACGACGGGCACGCTCACCGTTGCCCTCGATGCGTCCGACCGCGCCAGCCTCGACGACCTCCTCGCGTACCAGCATTCGATCGGGCTCGACGCCGCACGCCGCAACGCGAGCGAGTGCCGCACGCTGGTCCCGGCGCTGAGCCCCTCGTTGCGCGGCGGTATCGAGGTACCCGGCGACCACCAGGTCGACAACCGTGCCCTCTTGTCCGCCCTCCTAGAGGCGAACCGCGGCGCCGGCGTCGCCTTCGAGCGGAGCACCGTGACCGCCGTTGCAGCCGGGCCCGAGCTCGTGCTGTCGGACGGCCGCCGCCTCCGTCCGGACCAGGTCGTCCTGGCGGCCGGCGTCGGACTGTCGGACATCGCTGGCCTCGACGCCGACCCGAAGCCGCAGGTTCGGCCCGTGAAGGGACACATCCTGCGTCTCGGCCCGGCGCCGGGCAGCGCCGCCCCCTTGCTCAGCCGTACCGTCCGCGGCCTGGTGCGCGGGCACTCGGTGTACCTCGTCCCCCGGCGCGACGGCTCCCTCGTCGTAGGCGCGACGGTCGAGGAGCGAGGCGGGGACACCACCGTGCAGGCCGGCGCCGTGCACGAGCTGCTCTGCGACGCGCGCGCCATCGTGCCCGGGGTCGACGAACTCGAGCTGCTGGAGGCGGCCGCCGGACTGCGTCCCGGCACGCCGGACAACACGCCGCGCATCGGTTGGAGCGGGCTCGACGACGTCGTCGTCGCAACGGGCCACTACCGCAACGGCATCCTCCTCGCGCCCCTCACCGCGGCTGCCGTGGTCGACGTGCTCGGCCGCCGCCCGTTGGCCCCGCTGCTCGAGGCCCTGGCCCCGGCGTGAGCGACATCGCTCTCAGCGTCAACGGCGAGGCCGTCCGTGTCGCCGTGGGGTCGACGATCGCCGACCTGGTCGCCCGGCTCACCGAGGAGGACGACCCCAGGGGCGTCGCGGTCGCGGTCGACCGCTGCGTCGTCCCCCGCTCGGAGTGGGCGACCACCCCAGCCCGCGCAGGATCCCTGGTCGAGGTGGTGAGCGCCGCCGCCGGCGGCTGACCCGTTGAGATGGCCGCATGGTCGATGCAAGAATCGCCCGATGCCCGAGTCCCCCCACCAAGGCCCGACCGCGTTCGTCCTCGCCGGAGGCGGCACCAAGGGGTCGTTCGAAGTCGGCGTGTTGCAGTACCTCGTCGGCGTCGAGCAGATCGCCCCCGAGGTCATCGCCGCGACGTCGGCCGGCGCCATCGCGGCGACCGTGCTCGCCCAGGCACGCACGTTGGACGAGTTCGCCACGCGGGTCGACGAGATCGGTGAGGACGTGCTGGCGTGGACCCACACCGAGAACGTCTTCGGCAAGCAGGCGTGGCTCAGCGCGCTCGACGGCACTGCGCTTGGCCGCGAGATCCACCACGAGCTCACCGAAGGCACGCGCCCTCCGTTCCCGCTCAACCCCACCGCCGTGCTGGCCACGAGCGGCGGCACACCCCCTCCGGCCGCGCTGGGAAAGTCCGAACGCCGCGCCGCGAGGCGGGCCCGACGGAAGCGCCAGCGGCACCTGCTCCGCCTCGTCGCGGGTGCAGGCATGCGGCTCCCCCGGGTGCGGCGCCGCTTCCGCACGAGCGGCAGCTCGGTGCTCAACCTCGAACCGCTGGCCGAGGCGCTCCGCCACGGCTCGAGCGAGGGCGTGCGCGCGGTCGACCCTGCGCTCGTCGCACGACCGGGTCTCGAACTGCGCCTCGCCGTGACAGCGCTGCGGGCCGGCGCCGTGCGCTACGTGACCCAGGACGGGACGATCGTGCAGGCCGACGCCCGTACGCCCGCGCCCGGCGAGGCCGCCGGCCCGGTCGACCTCATCGACGGGGCCATCGCGTCCGCCAGCGTGCCCATGATCTTCCCGCCCCACGCCATGGCCGACGACGACTACGTCGACGGGGGCGTCGTCGAGATCATCCCCGTACGCGCCGCGGTCGAGCTGGGCGCAACGCGCATTTTCGCCGTCGTGGCCGTACCCCTCGCCGTTCCCCGCGACGAGCGGGACTACGCCACGGCACCGGCCGGCCACATCGGGTTGCGCTCCATGGGCATGATCGGCGTGGCCGAGCGCCAGATCTCGAACCTGAACATCCCGCTCCCCGCAGCATCGACGCTGACCGTCATCGACCCAGTCGTCGACGTCGTCGGTCTCTTCGAGATCCAGCCGGGACTGTTGCGCATCAACAAGGACTACGGCTGGTTGCGCGCCGCCGACGTGCTGGCCGAAGGCGACCCCGACCTCCTGGCCGACATCGCGGCCGGCACCCACGAGCTCATCGCCGCCCGCTGCGAGGCCTGGCGCCTGGAGGCATTGCTCTGGGCCGGCGACCGCAGGAGGGACCCCGACGCCGAGGCGGGGGCACTCGCGCTCGTGCGCGAGCAGAAAGACCGTGTCCGCGACCTCGTGGAGCGGCGCAAGCAACTGGGTTTCCCCGTCCCTGACGACTGCGAGGACTGGTGGGCCGAGTACGAGGGGCACACCGGTGAGCGGCCGGTGCATCTGCCGAGCCGGCTGGCGCCACGCGCCTGAAACTCAGACCGTCGGGCCCCCGAGCCAGCCGCGGCGTCGGAACAGCGCGACCAGGAACAGGACGGCGGCCAGCTCGAGGCCGATGCCGAGCACGAAGAAGCTCCACGTCGACGAGATCCACGTCCGCACCAGGTAGGCGAAGTTCTGACCGAAGAAACCGGTCAGGAAGGTCAGCGGCAGGAAGATGGTCGCGATGATCGTCAGCTGCTTCATCACCACGTTCAGCCGGTTTGACACGGTCGAGAGGTGCGTGTCCATCACGCTGCTCAACAAGTCCCGGTAGCTGTCGACGAGGTCGGCCAGCCGGATCAGATGGTCGTAGAGGTCCCTGAAGTAGCGCGACGCCTCGTCGGTCATGCCGGGGACCTCGGCGACCCCGGAGTTGATGCTCGCCATCATGTCGCGCTGCGGCGCGATCACCTTGCGCATGTCCATGAGCCTGCGTTTCATGTCGAACAGCTGGCCCAGCTGTTCCTCGGTCGGCGCTTTCAAGATGTCATCCTCGAGGGTGTCGATCTTGTCGTCGAAATCGGAGAGGACCGGGAAGAAGCCATCTACCATTGCACTGACGACGAGGTAGACGATCACGATCTGCGGCGCTGCGGCGTCCTTGGCGTGGTGGCGCTCGAGGCGTTCGCGCACCGGTATCAGCGGTGGGCAACCGCCCCGGTGCACGGTGACGACGTAGCGGTCGGTCCAGAAGATATGCACCTCCGCCTGCCCGGTGTGCTCGGGGTCCGCGCCCCGGGCGACGAGGTACATGAAGGTGTCGTAGTCGTCGAGGCGTGGCCGCTGGTTGAACCGCTCGGCCGATTGCACCGCCAGCGGGTGGAACTTGAAGTGGACGCTCAGCAGCTCAGCGACCTCGCCGTCGACAGCCTCGTCGTCAAGGTCCAGCCAGAAGAATTGCTCGCTCCCCAATGCGGACAGCACGTTCTCCGTCGTGGCCGGCTCGTCGTGACCGCTTATGCGCAGGGTTCCCCGAAGCACGGCCCCAGTTTCACGTCCTGGCCCGCGCTGCTGTGGGATGGGCCGAGATCGGCTCGTTCAGCCGAAGCGGGAGGAGTCGAACGACTCGGGCAGCGGCGCCTCGGCCGCCGGCGTCTCGCAACCCGCAATGCGATGAGCCAGGACGCGAGCCGAATAGGGGCCCTGCAGCAGGCCGTTGGCGCCGTGCCCGGTGGCGACCCAGGCGTTCGACCAGCCCGGCACCCGCCCGACGAGCGCGCGGTCGTCGGGCGAGGTGGGCCGCAGCCCCACCCGCGTCTCTCGGTACGTCGCGCCGGCGAGCCCGGGCGCGACCGAGAGGCACTCGCGCAGCAATTCGTGCAGCCCCGCCGCCGTCGCGTTGACCGTGAACCCCGCGTCGGGTTCGAAGGTCCCGCCGCACGCCATCCGTCCACCCGGCCACGGCACGAGGTAGTGGCTGAGCAGCGGCTGCACGATCGGCCACTTCGCCGTCTCTGCTTCGACGCCGAGGTGCACGATCTGGCCCTTCGTCGGGCCGACCGGGAGCTCGTGGCCCAGCCACTCCCCCACGGCCGCCGTCCATGCGCCTCCCGCCACCGCGAGCGCCGCGCATTCCACGTTGCGTTCGCCCTGGATCGCGATCGCCGTGACGTGGCGGCCACCGTTCGCACCCGCGGCGACGCCGTGCACTGACCCCCCTACGAAGGTGACGCCACGGTGCGTCGCCGCCGTCCGCAACGCCGCCGCCATGCCGCGTCCGTCGACCCGCGCCGACGACGGCGAAAACAGCGCCCGGTGCACCGGCCCGAGCGGCGGGAAGAGCCGGCGCGCCTCTTCGGACGAGATCTCGGCGACCTCGCCGCCCCTCCGCAGGGTGATCTCGGCATAGGGCGAGAACCAGGGGTCCTCGTGCTCGCGCAGGCCGAGCGACAGGAGGCCGCACACGCCGTAACGGGTCGCGGCGACGTCAGCGCCGTCCACCTCCATGCGGTGCAACAGCCGCGGGTAGTGCGCGCCGCACTCCTGCAGGAAGGGCCACAACGCAGTGTCGGTGTCGTGGCTCGTGGCAGGCGAGAGGATCCCGGCGCCGGCATCGGTGGCGCGCCCCGGGTGCGCTCCGTCGACCAAGGTGACCGATAGGTCCAGGCACGCCAGCTCGTAGGCGAGCGACAGCCCGACCAGACCGCCACCGACGACAGCCACGTCGCAGCGCTCCCCGGTCACGCCACGAGTCCATCAGGCTCGGCCCCGACTCGCCAGCGGTGCGGCACACTGAGGCCATGGACGTGCTCCACACACCCGACAGCCGGTTTGCCGACCTTCCGGGGTTCCCGTTCGGTCCGCACTACGCCGAACTGCCCGACGGGCTGCAGATGCACTACGTCGACGAAGGTCCTCGGGACGCCGATGTTGTCTTGTTGCTCCACGGTCAGCCGACCTGGTCCTACCTCTACCGCACGGTGATCGATCACCTCGTGGCACACGGCCTTCGCGCCGTGGCGCCTGACCTCGTCGGCTTCGGGCGTTCCGACAAGCCGGCGGCGCGTACGGCGCACGCGGTCCGCGGGCACGTGGACTGGATGGCGCACTTCGCCGACGTCGTCGCACTCCGCAACGTCACGCTCGTCGTCCAGGACTGGGGTGGACCGATCGGACTCGGCCTGCTCGCCGAGCGTCCCGGGCTCGTGACGCGGGTGGTGGCGGCCAACACCGCGCTGCACACGGCCGACAGCACGCTCGAAGGCCGCCTGGCCTGGCCTGTCCATGCCAGCGACGCCGCGACGGTGACGGTGAGCCAGACACTGCTGGACTACCAGCGCCTCACGCAAGAGCTCACGCCGTTCCGGCCCAGCCTGTTCCTGCAGGGCGCCACGACATCGGACGTGCCCGACGAGGTGCTGGCCGCCTACGACGCTCCGTTTCCCGACGAGTCCTTCTGCGCCGGGCCGCGTCAACTGCCCCTGCTGATGGGTCTCACGCCGTCCAGCGAGTGTGCCCGCGTCAATCGCGGGACATTCGACGCACTGGCCGGCTTCGCCGGCCCGTTCGTCACTGCCTTCTCCGACGGAGATCCGGGCACGGGTGGCTGGGCCGAAGTATTACAAGAGCGCGCGTTGGGCGCGCAAGGGCTCGCACACGCCACGATCGCGGGTGCGGGCCACTTCCTCCAAGAAGATCGCGGAGCCGAGCTCGCCGATGTCGTGGCGCGTGTCGTGAGCGAGACACCGCCTCGGCCGGCGGACTGAAGAGCCAGAGCACCGCTACGAGGCGGGCTTGGCCTCCCCGCCGTCGGAAGCCGGTGCCGCGGCCAGCGCGTCGGGCTCTGGCGCACCCGTGCCCAACTGTGCCTTGAGCGCGGCGAGCTCATTGTCGACCTCCGAGTCCTTGCCGACCTGGTCGAGCTCCTTCTGGATGTCGTCTGTACCACCACCCACGTCCTCGAGGACGCCGGACTCGAGCAACTCGTCGAGGGCGCCCGAGCGGGCCTGCATCGTGGCGATCTTGTCCTGTGCCCTCTGGAGGGTCTGGCCCGAGTCCTTGAAGGACTTCGAGATCCCGGCGGTGCTCTCGTCGACGCTCGAGACGGCGGCGGCCGCGGTGTACTCCGCCTTGAGCGTCTCCTTCTGGGTGCGGAAGTCATTGACCCGCTTTTGGAGCACGTTCATGGTCTGGGTGAGCTTCTGCTCCTCTTCGACCAGCTGTTGGTGCTGGGGCTCCATCTCGTCGATCTGCTGCTGGGCGGTCGCCTTGCGGGCCAACGCCTCCTTGGCCAGGTCCTCCCGGTTGGCCTGGAGTGCCTGCTTGGCCTGGTCCTGCAAGTGGTCGACGGAGTGCTGCAGCTGCTCCTCTTGGAGCTCGAGCCGCTTCTTCGAGGAGGCGATGTCGACGAGGGCGCGGCGGACCTGGGTGAGCTGCTCGAGCATCTTCTCGTAGGAGAGGTCGAGCATCTCGTCGGGCTTCTCGGCCGCGTCGAGCGCCTTGTTCGCCTTGGCCTGAACAATGTCGTGTGCCCGCTGAAACATGCCAGCCATGGCTACCTCCCTACCTGCTCTCGCTCTGCCCCCACCATACGTTCGATTTTCTCGACGTGAGGCCGTGGCTTTACGAGCGGACCAAGAGGAGAGCGGTCGCGGCGGAGTGCCGGCTCGGCTCAGGAACCGGAGGCGGCGATGATGGCGCCGTTGAGGTGGGTGCCGGTCATGTCACCGTCGCCCGGCGCACTCCCGAAGTTGTAGACCGCGCCCTGCGCCGTCACGACCCAGTAGCCGCCGCCATCGGAGGTGGAGAAGATGGACGCCGCCGGGTCGAAGCCTCCGGCAGCACCGGCCGGTGGGCTGCCCAAGTTGGCGGCGTCGCCGAACGGGAAGACCTGTCCGTTGGACTCGAGGAGCCAGTAGCCGCCGCCGTCGGGTGTGGCCACCGCCGATGTGAAGGGCGCGGCCTGCTGCCCGGGCGAACCGTGGTCCAGCGCATCGCCGAAGGCGTAGACGTGGCCCGTGGTCGTGACAACCCAGTAGCCACCGCCCGTTGCGTCGGGCACGACGGCGACCGCCGCGCCGCTACAGCCGCCGATGCCGGGGCACGAACCCGCGAATGTCGCATCGCCGAAGGCGAACACGCCGCCGTCGGAGGCCACCATGAAGTAGCCCCCGTCGTCGTGGCTGGCCACCATCCCGACAATGGG
>DATAYX010000091.1:0-5556 GCA_036272355.1 Acidimicrobiales bacterium | reverse complement strand
CGATCTCGGCGAGCGTGTGAAGGCGGGACAGGTCCTGGCGGATCCCGGCGTCGGTGTTGACCCCGTGGGACTGGGCGAGCCCGATGAGCATCGAGGCGCCGCCCCGCATGGCACCGAGCGCACCGCCGGGCGCCTGCGACTTCTGCTTGCCTTGGCCCGAAGGCTTCGGCCCGACCAGGTCGCCGACACGCTTGTCGAGCATGCCCATGACCGTGCCCGGCTGTGCCACGCCTCCACCCGCCGCGTTGCCGCCGCCCGAACCGAGGCCGGCCCGCTCGTTGGCCAACGTCGTGTTGGCGGCCGCCCACCCGTTGTTCAGGCCGCCGATGAGCGCGGAGTCGGCGACGCGGGCGTCGGTGATGAACACCTCGTTGAAGAGCGCGTGGCCCGTCATCTCCTTGAGCGGCCGGACGTCCACCCCGTCTTGGAGCATCTCGAAGGCGAAGTAGGAGATCCCTTGGTGCTTGGGCACTTCGGGGTCCGTCCGCGCCAGGAGCATGCCGAGATCGGCGTACTGGCCGCCCGACGTCCACACCTTCTGCCCGCTGACGATCCACTCCTCGCCGTCCTTGACGGCCCGTGTCTGGAGGCCGGCCAGGTCGGATCCGGCCTGGGGCTCACTGAAGAGCTGGCACCACGCCTTCTGCCCGGTGACGATCTCGCGGACATAGAGATCGATCTGCTCTTGCGTGCCGTGCGTGGCGATCGTCGGTGCGGCGAGCAGGAGGCCGAGGCCCGCCGGGGCGCCGAGCGCGCCGAACTTCGCGATCTCCTGCTGGACCAGGATCGTGTCCGAGCGGGCCATGGCCTTGCCGTAGGCATTGGTCGGAAGGCCCGGCGCTGACCATCCGGCCAGACCCAGGCGCTCCCACCACTGCGCCACGGTCAGGTCAGGGTCCCAGTTGTTCTCCAGCCAGGACCGGAGCTCGCTGAGCAGCTCGTCCGTGCTGGTCGTCTCGGTCGCGGTGTCGGTCACGACCCGAAAGCTACCGGGCGCGTCGGGAACCGGGCGACTCGGGATCAACACCAGTAGCGTGCCGCTGCATGCAGGATGACCGGCTCAACGCAGCGTTCGACGCCTGGGTCCAGGCGCAGTCGGCCGCCCTCGACGTGGTCCGCCAGGCGACCGAGGTCCCCGAGAGCGAGGTCGACCTGGCCGAGGGCTACCGGTGGGTGACCCGTCTCTCCCGGCTCGCCCTGGATTGGATCGTGGAGGGCTCGGACCCGCTGCATCCCCAGATCTTCACGCTGCAGGACGAGTACAAGAAGCTGTTGGTCGACAATCCCGATACGCACTACCTCTTCTGTGTCCTCGACGATTCCCGGACCTACCGCATGACCGGGTTCCGGGGCGAGTGCGCCTACCTGGGCATGACGTTCGGCACCGCCTTCGGCCAGGGCCAGGTCGGCGGCCGGACGGGCACGCAGACACAGACGAACATCGACGATTTCGAGCTCGGCCCGAACGGTGAGGTCGACATCCTCATCGCCCCGGCGGACAAGATGCCCGATCCCAGGCCCCGCAACGCCGTGGTGCTCGAGCCGGGCACGGCGCAGCTGGCGATCCGCGAGACGCACTTCGACAAGCAGCCCGAGAATTTCTCACGCCTGCGCATGGAAGTGGTCCCCGACCCCGGCGAGGTGGTGCCACCCCCGCTGCTGACGGTCGACGAGCTGGCCCCCAAGCTCGAGTTCGCCGCGATGTTCCTCACGTTCGTCGGTGGCACCGCGCTCCAGATGTGGCACGACGCGGCGACCAACATGAACTCGTTCGGTGGGCAGCCCGGTTCGGCGCACGTGGCCGCCCAGGAGGACGAGGTGCGTACCCATACCAACGCGGAGATGACGTACCACGGCGGCCGTTTCGCGCTCACCGAGGACGAGGCGCTTGTGATCACCGTGCACGAGCCGGACAAGCCGTTCCTCTACTGGGGACTGACCTTGGCTTCGCCGTGGATGGAGAGCTTCGACTACCGCTACACCACGACGAACCTCAACAACAAGCGGGCCACGCGCTCCGACGACGGATCGTGGCGCCTGGTCGTCGCCCCGCGGGACCCCGGTCCCGACGTGGAGAACTGGCTGGATACCGGCGGACGGCTCGAGGGCTACATGATCGTCCGCTGGATCTTGGCGGACGAGCCACCGCACCCCAGCGCCGAAGTCGTGAAGATCACCGACTTGTAGGGACGCGGCGGTGCGCTCGGGCGGAGCCGGCTCTCGCGGTCAGACCTCCGAGGGCACGCCGTAGCGCTCCTGGTAGGGCGCGACGAGTGCTCGGTGCGTGGCGAGGTCGAGTCCCGTATCGGCGAACGAATAGTCGTGGCCTGAGGTGCGCCCCGCATGGCGCGCCCCGAGGTACCCGTCGAGGGCACGGCGAAAGACGGGGGTGACCGGAAGGCCCCACGAGGCGTAGAGCCGCTCGATGACGGCGAGAGGGTCGGCGACCAGGTCCTTGTAGAGGACGTCGGAAATCTGGCTGTCGGGGACGGTACCGGCGTCGCGCTCGGCGGACACGGGGTCCATCTGCATCTCCATGCCCATCGCCATGAATTCGACGAGGACGCCGTGGTCGACATGGTCCGAGTGCATGTAGTGCAGCGTGGCCATCAGATCGGACAGGGACCCGATGACACGCAACGGGTCCCGGTGCATGAGCACCACCCGGGCGTCCGGATAGGTCGCGAAGAGGAGCGGCAGGGCCGAGAGGTGTGAGGGTGCCTTGAGGACCCAGCGAGTCGTCGATCGGTCGGCGACCCACTGCAGCGTCTGGAGGTGGCGCTTGTGCCAGTCGTAGATGGGTGCCTGGTCCAGGCCGCTGCGCCACACGGTGTAGTCGCCCACGTTGTAGAGGCCCGTGAAGATGTCGCTCGAGAACTGGTGGGCGAACGAGAAGATGCACTCGGTCGGAAGCCTCCCGCCGTTCTCGTGCATCGCGGTGAAGGCGGGAACCATCTCGTCCATGAGCTTGATCTCGTCGTCGCACACGTCACCGGACGCGTCCTCGTAGGGAACGCTGTAGAGGAGCTCCCACAGGAGCGGCGGCCGGTTGTCGGGGTCGCAGGCCAGCAGTTCGTGCAGCAGCGTTGTCCCCGAGCGTCCGAACCCGGTCACCACGATCGGGCCGTCGATGCGCTCGAGGAGGACGGCCGGCTCCTCCTTCCAGAGGTCGACCATGCGCAGGCGGTTCTGGAGGATCAGCTGGATCTCGCTCCGGGCCCGCAGGCGACCGGGCAGGTGGAGGCGCGCTTCGCCGTCGAGGGAGGCGCAGAGCCGGTCGAAGGGCTCCTCCCACCAGCTGTCGCCGAAGTCGTCGAGGGTCGTCGCCGCTGTCGCCGCAGCCCGCACCTCGGCGGGACGGAGTGAGAGGAGCGAGCGGCCGTCGTCGCCGAGGCCACGGCCCAGGGCGACCATCTTGTCGGTCCACGGGCTGCGCGGCGGTGGTGACCAGGGCACGCGCCACGGTAGCCGCAACGGGGGAGAATGGCCGGGTGCACAGCGCGTCGGAAATGAGCGTCGACGGGATCGTCGCCCTGCTGGCCAGCGGTGACGCGCGACCTTTGAGTCCGGATCAGCCGGTGACGCAGCTCGGGCACGCGCTGCAGACGGCGGCGATCCTGCGGCGGGACCGACCCGACGACATCGAGCTCGCCGTGGCCGGCCTGGTGCACGACATCGGCCAGCTGTTGCCGGGAGGGACCGACGAGACGCATGCGGTCGACGGAGCGGCGGCCGTGCAGGTGGTGCTGGGGGAGCGGGTGGCGGCGATCGTCGCCCTGCACGTCGAGGCCAAGCGCTACCTCGTCGCGACCGACAGCAATTACAAGGAACGGTTGGCGGCTGACAGCGTCGTGTCGCTCGGTCGCCAAGGCGGCGCGTCGACCTCGGGTGAGGTGTCCGCGTTCCTCACTCGTGCTTGGGCGAGCGACGCCCTCACCCTGCGCCGTGCCGACGACAGCGGGAAAGTTGTTCGAGGCTTGGGGGTTGCAGCCCTCGAGCAGTGGGTAAGTCTCCTGCGGAAAGTGTCGGAGAAGAGCGGGGGCGCCAACCGCCCACCACGCGACGAACGAGGCGATTGACTACTGTCTCGGCGCCCGGGTCGGGCGTCCGGGACGACATCCTGCGGGGGGTGTGCACGGGAAATGAGCGGCGGGAGCGGTGGGGCTCTCCACAGCAACACAGGCCGGTGGCGGCCGCGTGATCGACGAGCCGTAAGGGCCGTTTGGCCTGGGGATACGCAGGTCCGGCCACCGGACGGCGGTCTGGCGGCGCCGGCGTGGCAGGTCGCCCTGCCTTGCGGGGCAGCACGCGGGTCGGCACAAAGGAAAATCGGCCGTAGGGAAGCAGCCCAACAATCGTTGAACTCCCAGGATCGAATCGGTCCACGGGGAGGGCACGCAGGGTGAATCGACGACGGTCGCTCAGAACGCGGTTCCGCGAACGTCGCTACACGCCCGCCAGCTTCCGCATCGGCCTGGCGTGCGCCCTGGGTGCCGCGGTGTGCATCATCGAGTTCGGGTCGAACTCGGGTGCCGACACGGCCTTCGTCCCCGGCAACGCGACGGCACAAGCGCAGGCGATCTCGGTGGCACCGACGACCGGCGGGCTCAACTACGCGATCAGCCTCGGCATCTCCATCTCGGACTACCAGAACCTCGAGGCCCAGTCGCTCTCACAGACGATCGACCTCGGCGCAATCGGCACCGCGCTCGAGGCCGCCGGCTGCGACGGCGGGCCGCCACAGCTCAACAAGAAAAACGTGCCCGCCTCGGTGCAGGCCGAGTCGGTCGACGGGAACCAGACGCTGAGCAATTCCATCACGCCGGCGTCCTCTCCGATCGGCGTCGGCCTCGAGTCCGCCGTCGTCACCACCCAGCCGTCGGCCACGTCCAACACCCTGGTGAGCGACATCACGGTGCCCGGCGGCCTGCTGACTGTCTCGGGGCTCACGTCGAGCTCGCATACGTCGATCGACAACGGCAACACCCGCACGTCGACCGCGAGTTCGGCCATCGGCTCCATCTCGCTGAAGGACGGCTTGGTCAAGCTCGGCAACCTCGTCTGGACGGCGACCCAGCAGACGGGGTCGGCCTCGGCGGCGACCGGCACCTTCAGCATCGGCTCGCTGAGCGTCGCCGGCATCAAGGTCGACACCTCGCAGCTCACCTCGTCCTCGACCTTCAACCCGCAGACGGTGTTGACCGTCATCAACACCGCGCTGTCGCCCGTCGGCCTGAACGTGCAGTGGCCGGCGATGAAGACACTGGATGACGGCACCGTGGAGATCACGCCCCTCACCGTCGGCATCGACAACAACACGTTGGGGCAGGAGGTCATCGGGACGCAGCTGGGCCAGGTCCAGACGGTGCGCTCCGCGATCGTCAACGGGTTGCTCGGCCTCAACTGCAACTTCGCGACGCCGATCCTCGTCGGTGACATCGGCATCGGCGTGCTCGCCGGCGGCGGGAACCTCAACGTCAGCCTGGGCGGCGCATCCGCGGCGACCAACGACCTGGCGGAGCAGTCGCCGTTCGGCAGCGGGTCGTTGCCGAACGG
>DATAYX010000090.1:0-2286 GCA_036272355.1 Acidimicrobiales bacterium | reverse complement strand
GTGCTGCCGGTGGCGTTGTTCGGAGCGGCGCTGGCGGGCGCGGCGTTTGCGCCGTTGAACTATCGAGCGCCCGACGAGCAGTTGGCGTCGATCCTGCCGCGGGTGCCACCGGGGCCGATCATCGCGGACAGTGGCGAGGTGGCGCGACTGCGCGCGGCCGGGGTGGAAGCGGGGCGGGTCGTCACGGTCGACTCGTTTGCCGAGTCGGTGATCGGTGGCGACGCCGCCGGGGGTGCCGGGGGCGCCGATGCTGCGGAGTCGGCAGACCATCCCTTCGTCGATCCCGAGTCGGTCGCCGTCTTCCTGTTCACCAGCGGCACGACGTCGGAGCCCAAGGCGGCGGTGCTCCGCCACCGGCACCTGGTGTCCTACATCATCTCGTCGGTCGAGTTCCTCGGTTGCGGCGCCGACGAGGCCCAGCTCGTCTGCGTCCCGCCGTACCACATCGCCGGTATCGCAGCCGTGCTCTCGTCGTTCTACTCGGGGCGACGGATCATGTACCTGCCGACCTTCGACGCGGCCGAGTGGGTGCGCGTGGCCACCGAGGAGCGGATCACGCACGCCATGGTCGTGCCCACGATGCTCGGCCGGATCCTTGACGCGGTCGAGGCCGTGGGCGCCGCGCCGCCGGCGCTGCGCCATTTGTCATACGGCGGTGGCCGGATGCCGCTCGAGCTGGTGGAACGCACCCTGCGGGACCTGCCCTCGGTCGACCTGGTCAACGCGTACGGGCTGACCGAGACCTCCTCGACCATCGCCATGCTCACGCCCGACGACCACCGCGAGGCGTTCGCGTCTCCGGATGCGGCGGTGCGGGCCCGTTTGGGCTCGGTCGGCCGGCCGTTGCCGATGCTCGAGGTGGAGATCCGCGGCGAGGACGAACTGGCGGTGGCGGCTGGCGAGAAGGGCGAGATCTGGGTGCGCGGCGAGCAGGTGTCCGGCGAATACGTCGGCCGCACCGTGCTCGACGCCGAGGGCTGGTTCCGCACCCGCGACGCCGGCTGGTTCGACGCCGACGGCTTCCTCTACGTCGACGGGCGCCTCGACGACGTGATCGTGCGGGGGGGCGAGAACATCTCGCCCGGAGAGATAGAGACGGTGCTGCATGCACACCCGGCCGTCGCCGACGTCGCCGTGCTCGGCGTCCCCGACTCCGAGTGGGGCGAGACCGTCGCCGCCGTGGTGGTGCTGCACGCGGACCCGGGCGAGGACGCCGGTGCGGTGTCGGAGGCCGATCTGCAGACGTGGGTGCGGGAGCGGTTGCGGTCGACGAAGATGCCGACAGTGATCGAGTTCCGCTCGGAACTTCCGTACTCGCAGACGGGCAAGCTGCTGCGCCGCGTCCTGCGCGACGAGCTCTCGGCGCCGGCTTAAGAGGTCAGTCGCTCATTCGGTCAGTTGCGCAGTTGCGCAGTTGCTCAGTAGCGGGCGCTGCGCTCGTCGCCGCTCAGGGCGCGGCGCCCGGAGTCCGGGTCCTCCGAGGCCGCCCACCCGCTGACCGACTTCACGTTGAAGACGAGAAGGTCGGCGAACTCGGTGCCGCGGTACTGGAAGTACTTGTGCCGGAGCTCCGCTTCACAGTCGTCGCGCAGCGTCGCCGACAGGTCGTGACCCGAACGCCGGGTGAGCTGCGCCTTCACCCACCACAGCCGCGACCAGTCGTGGCGCACCCACTGCTCGCACAGCAACGCCGCCGTCGCATCGGCCTCGAGGTTCTTGAGCCGGCCCAGCTCGGTTGTGTCCTTGGGCTTGACCGTGTCGATCGGCGAGGCGATCACCTTGCCGACGACCACGAAGCAAACGGGCACCGCATCGATGGCCCCCCGTGCGCCGTTCGTGCACAGGACGCCGTGGTCGGCTGCGGCAAGGTTGGCCCAGCACTGATCGCTCGTCAGGCGCACGATGCTGAGTATTCCAGGCCTTACATAGTCAGGCGACTCCTGAAGGCGCGCCGAATCAGTCGCGCAGCTCCTTGCCGGTCAAGCGAAGAAATACGTCCTCGAGGTTGGGGGACCGCACCTCGACGCCCGTGAGCTCCACGCGGTGGCGGGCGGCGGTTGCGACGACCGCGGGGAGGACGGCCGGACCGTGGTCGGTCGTGAGCTCGAGCCGGTCCTCGACCTCGGCGACCTCGTACACGGTGTCGAGTTCGCGGCAGGCGGCGGCCAGCTGGCCGAGATCGGCGTCGGCTTCGCAGCTCAGGTGCACGCGGTCCCGGCCGCCGTGCTGCGCGATCAGCGTCTCGTTGGTCCCCTCGGCGACGAGGTGGCCGTCGTCGATGATGCC
>DATAYX010000089.1:0-3821 GCA_036272355.1 Acidimicrobiales bacterium | reverse complement strand
GGAGCAGGAGGCCGAGCTCCTGGCTCGGTACTTCGAGGACGAGGACGAGGAGGACGAGGCCGACCAGCGGCCGCGGCCGCCGGTCGTCACCGTCATGGGCCACGTCGACCACGGCAAGACGCTGCTGCTCGACAAGATCCGGTCGGCGAACGTCGTGGCGGGCGAGGCCGGCGGCATCACGCAGCACATCGGCGCCTACCAGGTGGAGTGGCAGGACCACCCCATCACGTTCATCGACACACCGGGCCACGCCGCGTTCACCGCCATGCGGGCGCGCGGCGCGCAGGTGACGGACATCGTGATCCTGGTCGTCGCCGCGGACGACGGTGTGATGCCGCAGACGATCGAGGCCATCGACCATGCCAAGGCCGCCGACGTGCCGATCATCGTGGCCGTCAACAAGATCGACCGCGAGCAGTCCGACCCCCAACGCGTGATGCAGCAACTGTCCGAGCGCGAGCTCGTCCCCGAGGCGTGGGGCGGCGACACGATCTTCGTCGAGGTCTCGGCATTGCAGGGGACCGGGATCGAGGCGTTGCTCGAACAGATCGTGCTGGTGGCCGAGGTCGAGGAGCTCACGGCCCGGGTCGAGGGCGAGGCGCGCGGTGTCGTGCTCGAGGCCAATCTCGAGGCCGGGCGCGGTCCGGTGGCGACGCTGATCGTGCAGCAGGGCACCCTGCAGGTGGGCGACCCCGTCGTGGCGGGTGCGGCCTGGGGCAAGGTCAAGGCGCTCGTGGACGACCGGGGCGACCACATCAAGGAGGCGCTCCCGTCGACGCCGGTGCAGGTCTTGGGGTTCTCGGAGCCGCCGAACGCGGGTGACGAGATGCGCGGCGCGAAGGACCTCGCCCGGGCACGGACGTTGGGCGAAGCCCGGGCACAGCGCTTCCGCCTGTCCGGGCACAAGCCGGTCGCGGCCGCGACGGGCGCCCGGTTGGAAGACCTGTTCGAGCAGATCTCCCGCGGCGAGACTGCGACGCTCAACATCGTCTTGAAGGCCGACATGCAGGGCTCGCTCGAGGCCGTCACCGACTCGTTGAAGCGCTTGGAGCGTGACGACGTGAAATTGAGCTTTGTGTTGCGCGGCATCGGCGGCATCACCGAGAACGACGTGCAGCTGGCGGCGGCGTCGAACGCCACGATCATCGGCTTCAACGTGCGGCCGGACCGCCGCTCCCGCGAGCAGGCCGAGCTGGCGGACGTGCAGATCCGGACGTACGAGATCATCTACAAGCTCTTGGAGGATCTCGAAGCCGCCATGGTCGGCATGCTGGCGCCCGTCTTCGAGGAGATCGTCACCGGCGAGGCCGAGGTGCGCCAGATCTTCCGGGTCCCCCGGATCGGCGCCATCGCCGGGTGCTACGTGCGTGAGGGCAAGATCACCCGCGGGTCCAAGGTGCGGTTCCTGCGCGAGGGGACGGTCATCTGGAAGGGCGCCATCAACTCGCTGCGCCGCTTCAAGGACGACGTGCGCGAGGTGGCGGCCGGCTTCGAGTGTGGCATCGGGCTGACCGACTTCCAGGATCTGAAGGACGGCGATGTGATCGAGACCTATGAGGAGCGCGAGATCGCCCGGACCTGAGTCGGGCCCTGTCGGGGTCCTGCGAGGCGTTTGTCGTTTGAGAGGTTCGGAGTTTGAGTGGGCTGGGCACGTGTTCGAGCGGAGGAGCTGACACGGTGAGCGTGAGACGGCGTACGGCGACCTACCCGCGGGCGCTGCGGGTCAACCAGGTGTTGCGACAGGTGGTGGCGGAGGAGCTCGAGCGCCTCGGGGATGCGGACGACCTGCCGATGCTCACCGTGACCTCGGTCGAGGTGGCGCCCGACATGCGGAGCGCGGTCGTGTACCTGGCGTCTCTGGACGACGCGGCGGCCGAACTGTTGGAGGAGCAGCGCGCTCACCTGCAGAAACTGATCGGGTCGCAGATGACGATGAAGCGAACCCCGAAGCTGCGCTTCCAGGCCGACCCGGCGATCGAGGCCGGCACGCGGGTCGAGGAGCTGTTGCGCGGGCTGCACCACGAGGGCCACCAGGTCCACGAGGACGAGCCGCCGGCGAAGTGAGCGTCAGCGGCCTGGTGGTCGTCGACAAGGCGGCCGGCTGGACCTCGCACGACGTCGTGGCGCGTTGCCGGGGCATCTTCGGGCAACGCAAGATCGGCCACGCCGGCACCCTCGACCCCGACGCCACCGGCGTGCTGCTGGTCGGCCTCGGCCGCGTGACGCGCCTCATGCGCTTCCTCACGCCGCTGCCGAAGACGTACACGACGGACATCGTCCTGGGTACGTCGACGTCGACGCTCGATGCGTCCGGCGAGGTGACGGCGACGTTCGACATGCGCGGCGTGGCCGCTTCCGACGTGCAGGCCGCGGCAGACGCGCTGACGGGGGAGATCGAGCAGGTGCCCCCCATGGTCTCGGCGGTCAAGGTGGACGGGCGCCGGCTGCACGAGTTGGCCCGGGAGGGAGTGGAGGTGGAGCGCAAGGCGCGGCCGGTGACGGTCCATCGCTTCGACACGTCGCCCGACCCGGCGCGTCCGGGCGTGTACCGGGCGGTCGTCGAGTGCTCGTCGGGGACCTACGTGCGCGTCCTCGCCGACGACCTCGGGCGCAGGCTCGGGGGCGGGGCCCACCTGGACAACCTGCGCCGGACGCGCATCGGCTCGTTCGGCGAGGCCGACATGCGCCCACTCGAGGCGATCGGCCCCGATGCCGTGCTGTCGCCGGCCGCGGCCATGCGCGACCTGGATTCCGTGACGGTCGAAGACGGCGTCGCCGCGTCCATCCGCACCGGGCTCGCCTTGGACCGGGTGCCGCTCGGGGCCATGGGCGACGGGCCTTGGGCCATGCTCGACGGTGCGGGCGCGCTGTTGGCCGTCTACGAGGCAACGGGCACCGACCGCATCCGCCCCGTCGTCGTCGTGGCCGGGGACTGACGGTGCCCGACTACCCTCAGGGCGCGATGCCGCCCACGCCGGGAACGCCCGGAACGCCCGGATCAGGTACTGCCGTCACCATCGGCGCCTACGACGGGGTCCATCTCGGCCACCGCGCCCTGCTGCGCGACCTGTGCGGCCGGGCCGAGGCCGCGGGCCTGTCGTCGGTGGTGGTGACGTTCGACCGCCACCCCGCCTACGTCGTGCGGCCCGAGTCGGCGCCCAAGCAGCTGACGAGCCTCGAGCAGAAGCTGGAGTTGCTGGCGGACTGCGGTGTCGACCGCGCCGTGGTGGTGCCCTTCGACGACGAGCGCGCGAACGAGACGGCCGAGGACTTCGTGAAGGAGGTGCTCGTCGACCAACTGTCCGCCCGCCTCGTGGTGGTGGGGGAGGACTTCCACTTCGGGCACGGGCGCAAGGGCAACGTCGCGCTGTTGCGCGAACTGGGCGCCCGGTGGGGCTTCGAGGTGGTCGGGGTGGGCCTGACCGACGACGGCACCGAGGCCGTCTCCTCGACGCGGATCCGCCGCTTGCTGGCCTCGGGCGACGTGGAGGAGGCGGCGCGCCTGCTCGGCCGCCTGCACGAAGTGCGGGGCCCTGTCGTGCGGGGGGACGGCCGGGGTGGGCCCACACTCGGCTTCCCGACCGCCAACCTCGAGATCCCCGACGACATCGCCCTGCCGGCAGACGGGGTGTACGCAGGTCATTTCCGCCGGGCCGACGGCTCGACGCACCAGGCTGCCGTCAACGTCGGCCGGCGGCCCACGTTCTACGAGCCGGGCACCGCCCCGGTGCTGGTCGAGGCCTACCTCCTGCACTTCGACGGCGACCTCTACGGGGAGCCGTCCCGGGTGTGCTTCGCCCACCGCCTGCGGGACGAGCAGC
>DATAYX010000088.1:0-5801 GCA_036272355.1 Acidimicrobiales bacterium | reverse complement strand
GGTGACTGGGGTGACGACGACGAGCTGGGTCGCATCAATCTGCTCACCCCGGAGAAGGTCCTCCAGGGCGTGCGCGAGGTCGAGGCCGGGATCAGCTTCTGCCTGAGCCTGCCCCTCGACTATCCGGGCGGCTCGGCCCTCCACCAACGGCGGTACCCGCCCGTCCTCGCCCCGACCGAGGACATGGACGGCAACGCCGACACCTTCTACAACGTCCACCAGAGCGAGATGAAGGACTGGGGTCATCCCAAGTTCGTCGATGTGTGGAACGACGACAAGGTGACCCTCTTCCTCCAGTACTCGACCCAATGGGACTCGTTCGCTCACGCCGGTGCCGAGTTCGATGCCGACGGCGACGGCGTCGAGGAGGCCGTCTACTACAACGGCTATCGCGGCGGGGTCGACCTCGTCGGACCGAGCGCCGACGCGGCCGGCGACGGGGGCGGTCACCGCTGCTTTGCGCACCATCTCGGCTTGGAGCACATGGCCTTCCACGGCGTGCAGGGCCGCGGCGTCCTGATCGACTTGGTCCATCACCTCGGCCATGACTGGCGGGGCGTCGACCGGGCGACCCTCGAGGAGATCATGGCCGCCGACAATGTCGTCGTCGAGCCAGGTGACATGGTGCTCTTCCACACCGGTTTTGCGACCAAGATCCTCGAGTGGGGCCGCGACCCGGATCCCAAGCAGCTCTTTACGACGTGCACGTATCTCGACGCCCGCGATCCGGCCATGCTCGACTGGATTACGGAGTCCCAGATCTCGGCACTGATCGCGGACAATTACGCCGTCGAGGGGATGCTCGGAAGGGACCGCGACGAGAGCCGGCACTCGCTCCTGCCGATCCACCACCTCTGCCTCTTCAAGCTCGGCGTCCCACTCGGTGAGCTGTGGTACCTCCACGAGCTGGCGGCGTGGCTACGCGAGCACGACCGCAGCCGCTTCCTCCTCACGGCTCCGCCGCTGCGGTTGCCCGGGATCGTGGGCTCGCCGGCGACGCCGATCGCGACGGTGTGAACGCGGCGTCGTCGGTTTCGGTGTCGGGCCCCGCGGCCCTGTCGTCCCGGCGCGAACGGCCGGACCGTCCATCGGGATCGGCCTGACCAGGCCCTCCCGGTAACGCTCGCTCAACCGAGCGCGTCAGCCTGCCACTCGAGGAGTTGGGGCGCCAGCAACGGCCAGCGGACGAAGATCCCTTTCTCTCGTTCCTCTCCGCGCTCCAACCACTCCCGGTCGCCCCAGGGCGGCTCCGCCAGTCGGGCCTGTGGCAGGACCTCGGCCAGGCGCTCGGACGTGGCGCGCGTGTGCCAGACGTCGCTCTCCCCACTGCGGAAGACGAGCGCGGGGATGTCGAGCGCACGGGCGGCGGCGAGGGACAGGCCCGGGACGGGCTCGTCGGTCGGGCAGTACGCCATCATCCAGCGCTCCATGGCCGCGATGAACGCCTTGGGGTCCTCGTCGAGGATGCGCTGGCGGTTGCCCGGATTGCGCGCAATGACCTCCTGCCACTCGGGCAGCTCGGCCACCGCGGCCATGCCGCCGCTCGTCCACGCCGCCGCCAGTGATCCCCCGCAATAGTGCATCGCCAGGGTGAGCAGTCCGTAGACGCCGCCGCTGATCCACCAGATGGCCAGTCCCGCTGCCGCTCCCGGGTGCGCCGCCGCAAGCAGCGACACGCGTGCGCCACCGGACCCCCCGGTGATCACCGCCGGCGTCATCCCGAGGTGTTCGAGCAATCCGACCAGGGCATCGGCCTGCATCGCCGACTCCGAGGGGCCGGTGAAGCACACGTCGGACTCGCCGCAGTTCGGCCGGTCCCAGATCAGCACCTGGTTGCCCTGCGCGGCCAGCGCTTCGGCCAGCTGGCGCACGCCCGGCTCGTCCTTGGTGAAGCGGCCTCCCGGCGTGATGACCCAGGGCCGCCCCTCCCCGATCGTCTCGTACGCCAGCGTCAACCCGTTGACCGTTGCGGTCGCCACGCTTTGTTCCTCCCCTGCTGCCGGTTGCCTGTTGCGGAAAAAAGCGGTCAGCCCGAGTTCGGGCGGCTGCGCGGCACGTCGCGGAACGGCACGTCCTTGTCCAGACGGCGCTCCCGCGGCATGCCCAGCACGCGCTCCGCCACCACGTTGCGCGCCATCTCGAGCGTCCCGCCCCCGATGCTGCCACCCTGGCGGATGAGATAGTTGATCGCGGCACGGCCCGTCGGGCCGTCGCCGCTCCAGGCCGCACCGGCCGAGCCGGCGACTTCGAAGCCAAGCGTGCGGATCCGCTCCTGGGACGAACCCTTGAACAGGCGGACGATCGCCGCCGCCTGGTCGGAGAGCTTCCCGGCCGGGATGCTCTGGTTGATCCGTGCGCCCACCGAGTCGCTGACCAACTCGAGCATGCGCGCCTCGCCGATCATCTCCTGGGTCGCGGTGTCCTCCAGCAGGCCCGCCTCGCGCGCCACCGTGAACACCGAGGTGGCGTCCATGCTGCCGTGCGTCATGCCGACCGGATGGCTTGCATAGGGCGAGTTGAAGAGCATCCGCTCGTGGAACATCCAGCGCGTGCCGACGGTCCACCCGTCGTCCACGTCGCCGATTCGGTCCTCGTCCGGCACGATGACGTCAGTCAGGAACTCCTGGCAGAACTCGCGCGACCCGTTGAGCATCTCGATGCGGTGCACCTCGACGTTCGGCTGGTGGATCGGCAGCATGAAGACGGTCAGCCCGCGGTGCTTCGGCACGTCCCAGTTCGTGCGGGCGAGGCAGAGGCCCCAGTCGGACCACCAGGCCCCGGTGGTCCAGATCTTCGACCCGTTGAGCACCCACTGGTCCCCGTCGCGCACGGCCGTGGTGAGCGCGGCGGCCACGTCGGACCCGCCGCTCGGCTCGGAGAGGAACTGCATCCACAGCTGCTCACCCCGCAGGATGGGCGGGAGGTGCCGCTGCTTCTGTTCCTCCGTCCCGAACTCCAGGATCACCGCCGCGCAGGGCACGAACGTCGGGACCTGGATCCGCCAGGGGAAGTCGCGTCCCACGATCTCCTCGTTGAACACCATCTGGTGCTCGGGCGTGAGCCCCTGGCCCCCGTAGGCGCGCGGGAAGCAGATGCCCGCCAGCCCGGCGTCGAAGAGCATCCGCTGGAGGTCGCGCTCGTGCGCGATCTCCGCCAACTCCGCCTCCTCGTCGCCGACGTGGTAGTCGAGGCGCATCTCGTCCATCGTCTTGGTCGCAAGGTTGGCCGTGATGAAGGCGCGCGCCCTGCGGCGGAAGCTCTCGAGGTCCTCGATCTCCTCCGTCTCCTTCTCCTCGGCCCGCAACGCGCTCACGCTGCCACGCCTTGGCGGGCCTCGACGATGCGGGCGATCCGGCGGAGATGTTCCCTCGGCGTACCGGCGACGGAGCGGTTGACCGTGAGCCGGCGCAGGTAGAGGTGCAGGTCGTGGTCGAACGTGACGCCGATCCCGCCGTGCAGCTGCACGCAGTCCTGGATCAGCTCCCCGCCGTAGCGCCCGATGAACGCCTTGGCGGCGCTCGCCAGCTCGTCGGCGTTGGGGTCGTCCGCCTGCGCCGCGGCACACGCCGTGTCGCTGATGCCGTGTCCGGCCTGGAGCCACGACATCATGTCGGCGAAGCGGTGCTTGAGCGCCTGGTACGACGCCAGCGGCCGGCCGAACGAGTAGCGGTCGAACGACCACTCGACCGTCATGTCGAACGCGCCCTGCATGGCGCCGACGGCCTCGGCGTTCAGCATCGTCACCGCCCGCCGCAGCTGGCGCGCGACGTCGGGCGACGCCTCGCCGGCGGCACCGACGACCGCATCGGCGCCCACGCGGGCGCCGTCGAAGGTGACGGCGCCGAAACGCCGGGTCAGGTCCACCGTCTCGAGCGCCTCCACCGTGATCCCCTCGGTCCCCGCCGGGACCAGCACCTGGGTCAGACCGGCGCCGTCCCGCGCGGTCACCAGGAGGTGGTCGGCCTGGCCGGCGTGCTCCACCGGCCGCACCGAGCCGCGCAGGACGAGGGCGTCGCCCGCCCGCTCGATCTCGACCCCCGGGCGCCACTCGTCCGGCCGCGTCCCGAACTCGGGTGCGCACCACGTGGCGATCACCTCGCCCGAGAGCAGTCCCGCCAGAACCTCGGCCTGTGCACCGTCGGCCCCGTGGTCGCTCAGCGTCGACGCCACCACGTTGGTCGCGGTGAGCGGTCCCGGTGCGGCGTGGTGGCCGAACTCGTACGCCACCAGGGTCAGGTCGACCAGCCCGGCCCCGCTGATGCTGCCCCCGCCGTGCGCCTCGTCCACCAGCAACGACGTCCAGCCCAGGTCGGCCCCGCGGCGCCAGTACGCGCGGTCGAACCCGTCCGCGTCGTCACGCAGGTGCCGGAGCGCGTCGGGCGGGGCATGCTCGACCAGGAAGCGCTCGGTTGTGGCCCGGAAGAACTCCTGTTCCTCGGTCGGGTTGATCAGCATCGTGTTCCGCGGCCCTCCGCTTACAGTGCGCCGATGCCGGCGGCCTCGTTGCGCTTGCGCCACTCGTCCTTCGGCAGCCGGGTGACGTCGACGTCGCGCGCCGTCGCGCGCAAGGCGGCGACGGTCGCCTGTTCCTTCGGCGTGTGCACGAAGGGATCCCAGCTGTAGAACCGGCAGGCGTTCTCGTAGGTGATCTTGTTGATCTCGGTCTCGTCGGTCACCCCGGCCGCCTGGAACTCGCGCCAGGCGAACTCGGGCGATTCGGGCCACGTGGTGTCGGTGTGCGGGTAGTCGCACTCCCAGGCGATGATGTCGATGCCGATGCGGTCCCGCAGTCGCAACCCCGACGGGTCGGTGATGTAGCAGGCCAGGATGTGCTCACGGAAGACCTCCGAGGGCCACTTCCCGCCGAAGTCGCTGTGCAGCCACTGCTGGTTGCTGTAGTGGCGGTCGATGCGGTCGAAGTAGAAGGGGATCCATCCGATCCCGCCCTCCGACAGCGCCACCTTCAGCTCGGGGAATCGGCGCAGCGTCGGGCCGAACAGGAGATCCTGCGCCGTGATGGAGCTGATCTGGCCGGCCAGCACCATGAGGTGGTCGACCGGGGCCTCCTCGGGGCGCTGGATGATCTGAAAGCCGGCGCCGATGTGCAGGGAGAGCACCATGTTCTCGTCGCTCAGCGCCTTGAGCATCGGGTCCCAGTAGCCCGACAGGAAGCTCGGGAACCCCTGGACGTGCGGCGTCTCGAGGAAGCTGATCGAGCGGCAGCCCTTGGCGGCCACCCGGTGCACCTCGGCCACCGCGGCGTCGATGTCCCACATGGGGACGATGCCGAGCGGGATGAAGCGGCCCGGATAGGCGCCGCACCACTCGTCGATGGCCCAGTCGTTGTAGGCCTGGAGCATCACGAGCGCGATCTCCTTGTCCCGCGCCTCGGCGAAGGTGCGGGCGTTCCAACCCGCCATCGTCGGGAAGCACATGGAGCCGAGGACGCCGTTGGCGTCCATGTCGCGCACCCGCTGGTGTACGTCGAAGCACCCTGGCCGCAGCTCCGAGTAGGTCCCGGGGTTGAAGCCCCACTCCTCGGACGGCCATCCCACCGTCGCCGACATGCCGAACGAGGTGCTGGTCTTCTCGCCCTGGAACACCCACTGGTCGATGCCGTCCTCGTGCACGACCTTTGGCGCCTCGTCCACCCACTTCTTGGGCACGTGGTTCTCGTACATGTGCGGCGGCTCGATCATGTGGTCGTCGATCGAGACCAGGATCATGTCGTCCATGTTCATGGGCTGTCCTCCTCCCTCACCCTCACGCCGTGCGGGCCGGCAGGGTCTCCCAGCCGCGCA
>DATAYX010000087.1:0-4831 GCA_036272355.1 Acidimicrobiales bacterium | reverse complement strand
GCGATCGCCTTCCTGCTCGCCGGCAGCGAATGGCTCGGTGCGATCCTGCTGCCGCTGCTGGCGGCGGGGTTCCTGCTGGCCAGCACCCTGCGCGGCCGGAAGCGGGCGCCGAGCCGCTCGACGCGCCCCTGACCCTCGACGCCGACCGTTCCATACCTTAGGGTATGGAACTGGAGGGCGGGCACGAGATCGGGGGCAGCATGACGAGCACGGCGGGATTGAGCGTCGGCGAGGCGGGTCGGGTGTTCGTCGACCCCACGGCCTACGCCGACGAAGAGCGCTTCCACGAGGCCACGACGCTCTTGCGCCGGGAGTCGCCGGTGCACTGGGTCGACGAGCGGGGCTACCGCCCCTTCTGGGCGATCACGCGTCACGCCGACGTCATGGACGTGGAACGGGACAACACGCGCTTCTTGAGCGCACCGCGGCCGCTCCTGGCAAGCGAGGCCGCCGAGGCGCTGGCCATCGAGAAGGGGCAGGTGCTGCGCACGCTCATCCACCTGGACGAGCCGGATCACAAGGCGTACAGAGCAATCGCGGCGGCCTGGTTCCAGCCAAAAGCTCTGAAGCGGATGGAAGATCGTATGAAGGAGTTGGCCGTCCGCTTCGTCGACCGCATGGCGGAGCTGGGCACCGAATGCGACTTCGTACGCGACGTGGCGGTGCACTACCCGCTCTACGTCATCCTCTCGCTGCTCGGCATGCCCGAGAGCGACTTCGACCGCATGCTCATGCTGACCCAGCAGCTCTTCGGCGGCGACGACGAGGACCTGCGGCGTTCGACTGACCTCGAAGAGCAATTCACGGTGCTACTCGACTTCTTCAACTACTTCACCGAGCTCACCGCCTCGCGCCGCGCCACGCCGACCGAGGACCTGGCCTCGGTGCTCGCCAACGCGCAGCTCGATGGGGAGTACCTGCCCGACATGGACCTCGCCTCGTACTACGTGATCATCGCGACGGCGGGCCACGACACCACAAGCTCGACCATGGCGGGCGGCCTGCACGCGCTGCTGCGCCATCCGGACGAACTGGCCCGGCTGCAGGCTGACCCCGACCTGTTGCCCACAGCGGTCGAGGAGATGATCCGCTGGGTTACGCCGGTGAAGGAGTTCATGCGCACGGCCGCCTCGGACGCCGTTGTCGGCGGGACCGAGATTGCCGAGGGACAGTCGCTCTACCTGGCCTACCTGTCGGCGAACCGCGACGAGGCCGTCTTCGACGATCCGTTCCGCTTCGACGTGGGGCGCCAGCCGAACAAGCACGTCGCGTTCGGGTTCGGACCGCACTTCTGTCTCGGGGCGCAGCTGGCTCGGCTGGAGACACGGGCGATCTTCGCGGAGCTCCTGCCGCGGTTGGAGTCGATCGAGCTGGCGGGAACACCGACCTCCTCGGCGACCGTGTTCGTGGGCGGCCTCAAGACGCTGCCGATCCGCTACCGCGTGCGCGCCTAGTGCCGCCTGAGGGATTGAGCCGGAGCGCGTACTACGAGGCCGGCCTGGAACTGTTGGCAGAGGGCGGACACGGCGGCCTGACCATCGCCGCCCTGTGCGACCGGTTGGGCGTGACGAAGGGGTCCTTCTACCACCACTTCGCCGACATGGCCGAGTACGTCGGGATGCTGCTGGACCACTGGGAAGCCGAACATGCCACGCGCCTCATCGCGTTGTCCGAAGCGCTCACCGACCCCGAGGAGCGCTTCGACCTGCTCGAGGGAATCGCCGTGGGGCTCCCCCACGGCGCCGAGGCCTCCATCCGGGCCTGGAGCTGGAACAGTGACGCGGTCGCGGCGGCCCAGGAGCGGGTCGACCAGGCCCGCCTGACCCACCTCACGCGGGCCGGCGTCGATGCCGGCCTCGACCCCACGCGGGCGAGACGCATGGCCAAGATCTCCCTGAGCGTCCTGGTCGGCATGCAGCTGCTCGAGCGCCCGGCGCGCAAGAAGTCGATGGAGGACGTCTTCGGCGAACTGCGGCACTGGGTGGCCGCCGGCGAGCCTGCAGCGCGGACGTGAGGGGTCAGGCCTAGCGTCACTTCGGTGCGTCCATTTCGTTTCGGCTTTCAATCGACCACGGACGACGTGGACGAGGTGGTGCACACGGCGCGGGCGGCCGAGGCGGCCGGATTCGACGCCTTCCAGGTCGGCGACCACGTCGGCACCTCTCTGGGCCCCTTCGTGGCCCTGGCCGCGGCCGCCGCCGCCACGTCGACCATCCGCCTGGGCACGCTCGTGCTCAACAACGATCTGCGCCATCCGGTCGAGGTTGCCCAGGAGGTGGCGACTCTCGACCGCCTGAGCAATGGCCGCGCCGAGCTTGGGCTCGGGGCAGGACACTCGTTCCCGGAGTACGCCGCCATCGGCCTGGCGTTCGACCCGCCGGCGGTGCGCAAGGCGCGGTTGGCCGAGGCGGTCGAGATCCTCCGGGCGTTGCTCGATGGACAGAAGGTGGACCACACGGGCACCCACTATCGGGTGGCGGAGGCCCAGACGCCACGGCCGGCGCAGGCACACCTCCCGCTCCTGGTCGGGGTCAACGGACGCGCCGCACTGGCGCATGCCGCCCGCAACGCCGACACCCTCGCGCTCACCATGTTCGGCCGGACCCTCGAGGACGGCCAGCACCATGAGATGCGTTGGGAGGCCGACCGCCTCGACGGAACCATCAGCCACATCCGAGCGGCCGCGGGCGATCGATGGCCGCAGTTGGAACTGCATGCCCTCGTTCAGGCGGTGGTCGTCACCGATACTCGTTCCCGTGTCGTGGAAGACCTGAGCGAAGAACTGGCGACGGCCCCGTCCGACGTCCGGACGACGCCGTTCCTCTGTCTCGGCACGCATGAGGAGATCGCGCGCCATCTTTTGGCCTGTCGTGCCCGCTGGGGCATCAGCTACTTCACCGTGCGCGACATCGATGGGTTCGCACCGGTCGTGGCGCTGGTCAAAAGTCTTGAGGCCACAGCAACACCGAACGCGTAGTTCCGCACCGTGAAGCCGGGCGGGTGCGGCTCGTGGTTGACTTGTCGAACTATCCGCTCGGGTGCCGGTCAAATGGCGCACGCTGGTTCGACCGGAGGGGTCGGGATGGACGAGCCTGGGATCCGCGAATCGGGAGGATGGAACCGGCGGGACGCCCTCAAGGCATTCGCCGCGCTCGGTGCGGGCAGCATCGTGGCGGTCGACGCTGGTCGGGCACCCCCGTCCGGTGCCGCCCTGATGAAAGACCCGAACCACGCTTCCTCGGTGTGGCTGGTCGGTGGCCATCTCGTCAACACCGCCGGTGGAGGCGGGAACTCCGGCAACGACCTGCCCGACTCGATCATCGAGATGAGAGGCGAACGGTTTGGCCGTGTCGGTCGACTCGGCGCGCTTGCCATACCGAAGGGTGCACGCCAGATCGACCTGCGGGGCAAGTTCGTCGTACCAGGCTTTTGCGACAACCTGGCTTCGTTCGGCAACCAGAGCCAGGCCTCGGCTCATCTCTATTTCGGCGTGACTTCGGTTGTGACCGCGACCACACGCGACGATCCGCTCAGGCCGCCGACCGACACCAGCGCCTCACCGGCCCCGCTGGATCTTCCGATTGCGATCCTCTTCGGCTCTGATCCCGACGGACACGTGTTCACCCGCAAGGAGATGCGTGCCCAAGTAGCCGGCCGTCTGGCCGGCGGCGCGAAAGTCCTCGACATCCACTACTCGGTCACGGACGAGCAGCTCCAAATCCTCGACGGGATCCCGCGCAAGGGCTTCGCCTATGCCGCAGAGTTGGCCTCGGCGCATTACGCCGACGCCGTCAAGGTGGCGAACTGCTTGTTGCACACCGTCCGGTACTTCATCGGGCTCGCACCGACGGAGCTGCAACAGGAGATCGCCCGCGAACCGTTCAACCCGGCCATCACGGCCAAGCTGATCGCCTTCTACGAGGGACTCGACGTGCATTCCCCGGCTGTTCTGGCCTACTCCGAGATGCTTGCCGCCGGGCAGGCCGCTCTGATGCCCTCGATGGCGCTGGACTACTACTCGGGATTCCGTTCCAAGGACAGCTTCAGTGACTGGTGGGAACAGCAGGCCCATCGATACGGCATTACCGGAATCCCCAACCCGAGCAACGGGGTCAAGGGCGATCCCGCGCCGCCTCTCGTTCCCAACCCGGCCCGGATGGCGGCCTTGTACGCGCTCGAGCGCGTGAACGCACAGAGTGGCGCGAAGTACTTGGTCGGCTCGGCGGCCTCTCGGCTGGGGACCCTGCCGGGGGTGTCGTATGCCGTCGAGATGCAGCTCATGGCAGAAAAGCTCGGACTGACACCCCGCCAGGTGTTGGCGGCAGCCACGACCAACTTCGACGAGGCGTACGGGTTCAACCTGGTCGGGGCAATCAAGCCCGGGTACCAGTCCGACGCGGTCGTTCTCCACAAGGACCCGACTGCGGACGTGAACATTCACGATTCCATCGACGCCGTGGTCCGTTCCGGCCGCTATTTGCGCCGCAACGAAATCCTCGTGCCACGGGCATAGCCATTTGGCCCGCCCCATACGATCACCAGTGAAACCGAGGCGGGTGCGGCGCGTCGAGGTCCCCCAGCCGATCGCGGCGAGCTTCGCGCGCACTACTCCCACGGGCCGGCTCGGTCGCTGTGGGCGATGGCCCGGCCCGTCCACAACCTCGCCGTCCACCGCCTCTTGACGCGGGCGGCCCGGGCGGCGGAGGTGGCAGTGACCCCCTCCGAAAGCGCAGCTTGAATGGCGCAACGAGGAAGCGTCGGGGCAGGCTGAGGGCCACGTCTTCGGGTGCGCAGTGATCGGGCATCATGTGGGCTCACCGACGGGGAGGAA
>DATAYX010000086.1:0-1915 GCA_036272355.1 Acidimicrobiales bacterium | reverse complement strand
GGCCCGGACCACGTCGTGGGCCGAAAGCTCGGCGTGGGTGGTGATGGAGGCCTCCGGGATGTTCCGCAGCGAGAGGGCGATGTCGATCTCGTCGTTGGCCAGCACGCAGAGCACCGAGCCGGCGGCGCGCAGCTTCTTGAGTGTGACCGCGGCGGAGCGGGTGTCGGGCTCCTCGATCTCCCAGTCGGTGAGGACGATGATCCGCTGGGTCTCCGCCATGTCGCTCAACGCGGACAGCAGCGCGAGGCGGATCATCTTCTTCGGAGTGCGCTGCTCGTAGCTGCGCGGCTTCGGGCCGAGCGCGACGCCACCGCCGCTCATCGACGGCGAACGGCTCGATCCCTGGCGGGCGCGGCCGGTCCCCTTTTGGCGGAAGGGCTTGGCGCCGCCGCCACGGACCTCGGCCCGCGTCTTGGTCGACTGGGTGCCGGACCGGATGCCGGCCAGCTGCGCCGTCACGACCTGATGGAGTACGGCGCGGTTTGGGGTGAGACCGAACACCGTCGGCTCGAGGTCGACCGTGCCGAGGTCGTGACCCGCCGCGTTGCGCTTGAGCCCCGTGCGGGTGACAGGCGCCGGGCGGTCCTTCTTCATGGTGTGGCTCAGGACCGAGCCGGTGCGCGCCGTCACATCGGGAGTCGTCGAGGTCGCCGTCATCGAGACCTGCCCGCCGTCTTGGGCGTCTTGACCGAGTCACGCAGCACGACGACGCTGCCGCGGGCGCCGGGCACCGCGCCTTTCACCAGCACCAGCTCGCGCTCGGCGTCGGCCGAGACCACCTCGAGGTTCAGCGCCGTGACCTGGATGCCGCCGAGCTGGCCGGCCATCTTGGTCCCCTTGAAGACGCGCGACGGCGTTGCGCAGGCGCCGATGGAGCCGGGCGCCCGATGGTGGCCGTGGTTGCCGTGCCCGCCGCCCTGGCCCTTGAAGTTGTGCCGCTTCATGCCGCCGGCGAAGCCCTTGCCCTTGGAGACCGAGATGGCGTCGACGCGCTCACCCGCCTCCCACAGGTCGGCCGCCAGCTCCTGGCCCACGGTGTAGTCCGCGACGTCGTCAAGGCGAAGCTCCACCAGCTTGCGGCCGGGGTTCACGCCCGCCTTGGCGTAGTGGCCCAGCTGCGGCTTGGACAGTGTGGAGTTGCGCCGGAAGCCCCACGTCACCTGCAAGGCGGCGTAACCGTCGGACTCGGGCGTCTTCACCTGGACTACGCGCACGGGCGCGACCTTCAACACCGTCACCGGTATGGCGCGGTTCTGGTCGTCCCAGACCTGGGTCATGCCGACTTTCTCGCCGACGATGGCCTTGGTAGCCACGTGTCCTCTTCTTCCTGAATCGTTCTCGTGCTTGCACGCAGACGCTCCGCTCGGGAATCCCGAGCGGAGCGCTCGAATGGTTCGGCGTGAGGTCCCGGCCCGGAAGCCGGCGATCACGCACGTCTGTTGTCCGGTGCAACGCCGGAGCGCCGCAATTTCGCCTCTGAGCAGCCGAATTCGGCGGCCCGTGAGGTTACACCATGGTCCTCCCCCCTGCCAGGCGTCCGGCGGGGAGGCGGGGTCGCCCGCCACCAGGCGGCAGCGGCAGGCGGATCAGGCCGTCAGGCGGTCTGGATCTTGATCTCGATGTCCACGCCGGCGGGCAGGTCGAGGCGCTGGAGCGAGTCGACCGTCTTGGGCGTGTGCTCGACGATGTCCACCAGGCGCTTGTGCACCCGCATCTCGAAGTGCTCGCGCGAGTCCTTGTACTTGTGAGGCGAGCGGATGACCGTGTAGCGGTGCTTGTCGGTCGGCAGCGGGACCGGCCCGAGCACCTTGGCCTGCGTGCGGAGGACCGTCTGGACGATCTTCTCCGTCGACTGGTCGAGGATCTCGTGGTCGTAGGCCTTCAGCCTGATGCGGATCTTCTGCTTCGGGCCGTC
>DATAYX010000085.1:0-4859 GCA_036272355.1 Acidimicrobiales bacterium | reverse complement strand
CCAGCTGGCGCGCCTCGTTGTACAGCTGGTCGCGCGTCGGGCCCTTCTCGCGCCGCGTGCCCGAGCGCAGACCGCCCCGGCGCCCGGAGGAGATGTCCTCGACCGAGGACCGCGAGCGCGTGCGCGACTCCCCGGCCCGCGCCCGCTCCTTGTTGACGGTCCGGGCGGCGATCTCCTCGGCCAGCGGCTCGGAGTCGCCCCGCTCCAGCAGGCCTTCCTTGATGTGCTCGTACTGGCGCTCTCGTTTGTCGCTCCACTGCTGTTGCGGCATTGTCTTCTCCTCCAGTCCTGTCCTACACCCGCGCGTACCCCGAATTCGCCGAGGCACGCTGCATCGGGCCTTCGAGGTGGCGTTATTGCGTAGCGAGCGGAGCGAACAAGTCGCCGTGTTGCTCCACCCGTCGCAGCACGTCCGACGTTTCGAATGTGAGGAGCTGCGCCTTCTTCTGCTTGGCGCAGCGCTGCACCTCCTCTGCCGTCACCGGCGTCGAGACCGTCGGCCGCGGCCGGGCGCGGACCGAGTACACGGCCACGGTTGTCTTCGCCGGGTGGTTCTGGCTCCAGTCGATCAACACTCGCCCCTGCCGCAACGACTTTCGCATGTTGGAGACGACGAGATCGCGGTGGTCGGACTCCAGTTTCCGGGCGATGTCGTGGGCGCGGCTTCGCACGCCCTCCCACGTGCTCCTCGCCCCGGCCGGCGCGTAGAGCTGCAGGCCCTTCGAGCCGCTCGTCTTCGCGAAGGACGGCGTGCCGGTGTGTTCCAGCTCGTCGATGATGTAGCGCGCGACGACGCAGCACTCGACGATGGACGCGCCCTCGCCCGGGTCGAGGTCGAACACCATGAAGTCCGGGTTCGCGGGCAGCTTGCGACGCCGCCCGACGTGCCACAACGGCACGTGGAACTCGATGTTGGCCAGGTTGGCCGCCCAGGCCAACGTCGGGACGTCGTTGGCCATGATGTAGGGGATGTCCTCGTGTCCGTCCATCGACGGCACGGTGACCGTCGCCACCCAGTCCGGGGCGTGTGACGGGACGTGCTTTTCGAAGAACGACTTGCCCTCGACGCCGTTGGGGAACCGCCGCATCGTGAGGGGTCGTTCCTTGAGGTGGGGGAGCATCGCGTCGGCGATCCGCACGTAGTAGTCGATGAGCTGACCCTTGGTGAAGCCGCTCTCGGGATAGAACACCTTGTCGAGGTTCGAGACGGACAGCTCGCGACCACCGATGCTGGCGCGGGTCGACGTGCTGGCGCGGCTCACCGGTCGGCCGACCGCCGTCGGCGGCGAGCAGGACCACTCATTCCACGACCACCTCCTTGGGCTTCTTGTCGGGTCGCAGTCCCCGCCAGGTCGGGTGGCGCAGGCGGCCCGCTGGTGTCCATTCCCCGTAGGCGACCTCCCCGACCAGGGCCGGACGGACGAAGTGCGCGTTGGCGGTCTCGCGCGCAGGGAGTGGGGCATCGAACGGGCTGCGTGTCACGGACAGGGGGCCCAGGTCTGCCAGGAGGTCGCGCCGCGCCCGTTCGCTGAACCCGGTGCCGACCTTCCCGACGTAGCGCAGCCCCTCGTCGCCCGGGATCCCCAGCAGGAGTGCCCCCAGGCTGCCGTCACGCTCGCCGCGGCCTTCGGTCCACCCGCCGATTACCACCTCTTGGGTCCGGAACGACTTGACCTTGACCCAGTCGGGACCCCGCCGGCCCGGCCGGTATGGCGAGTCCCGCCGCTTCGCCACCACGCCCTCCAGCCCGTTCGCCGTCGCCGCATCGAGGATGTCCCGACCCGGCACGTCGCGGAAGGTCTCCGTCGTCGTGAAGGTCTCGCCGGCGAGGTGCAGAGCCTCGAGCCGCGCCCGCCGCTCGTCGTAGGTGTCGTCCATGATCGTGCGGCCGTCGATGTAGAGCAGGTCGAAGGCGACGAAGCTGACGGGGTCGGCCGTGGCTCGGCGCTTTGCCTCTCGCTGGTTGGATACGTGCATCCTGTGCTGCAACCTCGCGAAACTCGGTCGCCCGTCTTCTCCGAGGGCAACCACCTCACCGTCCAGGACGCACGTCGTCATGCCCAGGAATTTTCCCACGTCGGCCAGCTCGGGGAAGGCGGTGGTCACGTCGAGGTCGTTCCTGCTCTGGGCCCGCACCCTTCCGCCCTCGACGAACAGGACGGTGCGCACGCCGTCCCATTTGATCTCGAACGCCCAGTGCTCGTCATCGGAAGGAAGCGATCCCGAGACCGCCAACATCGGCTTGATCGACGTCGGCAGGGGATCTGTACGGGTCGACGGGCCGTGCCGGTGGATCATCCAATTGCGGTCCTTCGTCTGGAAGAGGACGAAGTCGCCCGACGCCCGTGTTCCGTGGAGCACGAACTTGACCTCTTTGTCCGTCCATTTCTCGGCTTCGTACGTGCCGCGGTCCCAGATCGTCATCTGGCCGCCGCCGTATTCGCCTTTCGGTATCTCACCCTCGAACGTGGCGTACTCGAGTGGATGGTCCTCGGTGTGCACTGCGAGATGGTTCTGGTCGGGCGACTCGGGCAGACCCTTTGGCAGCGCCCAGGACGCCAGGACGCCGTCGCGTTCGAGCCGGAGGTCCCAGTGCAGGCTGCGTGCATGGTGTTCCTGGATCACGAATCTCTTGGCGGCGCGGCGCGACGAGGGGCGGCGTCCCATCGGCTCTGGGGTCTTCCCCGGGTCCCTCTTGGCGCGGTAGGTCTCGAGCTGGGCCGAGCCTCGCGCGGCGGGACGCTTTGCCTTCGGTGTCACGCAGTCCCCACCGTAGCCAGGAACCTCTGCGAATCGAGCCGGTCGCACCGGGGTATGGACAGCACGGATGCAGCGCAGACGACATGGAGAGCGCGGACCTCGATGAGACGATGAACCCGCTGGAGCGGATGGTGCGCCGGGTGGACCGCACCCAGCAACGATTCGGCCCGCTCGCCTTCGTGTTCGGGGTCATCAAGAAGTTCGGCGACGACCGGGGCGGACTGCTCTGCGCCATGTTGGCCTTCTACGGGTTCCTTTCCATCTTCCCGCTCTTGCTCCTGCTCGTCACCGTGCTTGGGTTCCTGGGCGGCGGTCCGCACTCGCTCACCCATCGCATCGAGGCGTCCGCCTTCGCCCAGTTTCCCCTCGTCGGCAGCAAGCTCAGCTCGAACATTCACGCGCTGCACAGCCGAAATGTGTTCGGGCTCGTCGTGGGGATCCTCGTCGTGCTCTGGGGATCCCAGGGCGCCCTCCAGACGGCACAGTTCGCGCAAGCAGAGATCTGGCACGTGCCGGGGAACGTACGACCGAACTTCTGGGCGCGGCTCGGGCGCACGGCCTCGATGATGGCCGTGCTCGGTGTGTTCCTCCTCGCGACGACCGTCCTGGCCGGCCTGGTGACCATCGGCCACCACGGCACGTGGGCGGCGATTGGCGCGGTGGTCTTGTCGGTGGGTTTGAACATCGCCCTGTTCGGCGTCGCCTTCCGTGTGCTCACGCCGCGGCAGATCGAATGGTCGCGGCTGTGGCCGGGTGCGATCGTCGGTGGAGCGGGCTGGACGGTGCTCCAGTACCTGGGTGGGCTCTTGGTGCAGCACAACCTGCGCAACACGAGCAAGGTGTACGGAAGCTTCGCCCTGGTCCTTGGGCTCGTCGCCTTCCTCTACCTGTCGGCCCAGCTGGCCGTCTATGCCGCCGAGGTGAATGTGGTCCGAGCGCGGCACCTGTGGCCGCGGAGCATCGTGCAGCCGCCCCTCACGGAGGCGGACCGCGAAGTCCTCTCGTCGCTCGCGTTGGAGGGCAAGCGACGACCGGAACAGTACGTCGGCGTCGGCTTCAGTGACTCGACCCAAACAGAAGGCGACGACCTTCCCGCGCCCACGCCGCCCCCACCGGAGGCATCGGGCGTTGCGCGCACTGCCTGACGAACCGTTTCCGGCCTTCTCTCACGGGTATCTAACTGGTAGCGCGCAAGACGCGCCCGATGACGAAGGAGGTCCCAGGATGACAACGGGCACCCTGACGGGCAGAGAGAACTACGGCCGTTCCACGGTCGAACCACGAGACAGGACAATGCGTCTGCGACTCGGGCGGCTAGGGCTCGGTACCGCCGGGTTTGTCGCCCTCTTGGTGGCCGCCTGGGGCGGCATCGTCCCTTACGTGGGGCCATTGTTCGGATTCAGCGCGGACGGAGCGGGTTCATGGCACTGGAGCCTGGCGCACTCACTGTTGTTCCTCGCGCCAGGCGCATTGGGCGTGGCGCTCGGATTGTTCGTGATCGCTGAGTCTCGGGGCGTGACGGTCGGGAAGGGCCGGCTGAGCCTGGCCACAGCGGGGACGCTGCTCATCTTGTGCGGCGCCTGGTTCGCCATCGGCTCGTATGCGTGGCCGGTGCTGAACAACAGCGGCACCTACTTCTCGTCCGCATCACACCTGCGGTTCCTGACCTACGAGCTCGGCTACAGCGTCGGCGTCGGCTTGGTCCTCGTGATGTGCGGCGCGTACGTCGTGGGGTGGGCTTCGCGCCACTCGCCGAAGTCGGCCGTCGTCGCCGATCCGGCCGCCACCGCGCCGCCCGCAATGGCCGAGCCCGCCGGGGCGGAGCGGGTGCCCGAGGCTGAGGCGGGTATCTGATCGCGATGCACATGCAGGTCCGTGATGACGCCAACGCACTCGAGCTACTCGAGAACGAAGACCTCGATCTTCGGGAGCTCTTCACCGAACTGCGGCAAAAGCGTGGCAGTTCGGTGGAGGACCGGGCCGAGTACGGCGGCATCGCCAAGGAGATCGTCCGCCACGTGGCCATCCGCGAAGCAGCGTTGGTCGATGTCGCCGAGGTGGCATCGACCGACGAGCGGCTGAGCGAGCTTGCCTCCAGG